>NZ_JAESKF010000020.1:0-210257 GCF_017891975.1 Staphylococcus sp. GDY8P131P | reverse complement strand
ACTCAGATGATTTAATTCATCTGAGTGATTCTTTTTATTCTATACTTCGTTTTGTTGGCTCGCTTTCTTAGGGGACAGCTTCAGCCTGTAGTCTTCAGCTTGTCCTATTCCCTCAAGAGTCTCGCCAAAACACCTCACATTTATATGTAATTTTACATTAAAATACTTTAAAAAAATAAGGCCCTTACGTATAATTTAATAAACACAACTAAACTAAATTAACGAGGTGCCTTATGTATAAAGATTATAACATGACTCAACACACTACCAATGGAAACTTCAGTTCTTATCCCCACAAATGATATGTCACGACATGTTAATGAAATCGTTGAAACAATACCTGAAAATGAATTCGATGAATTCAAACATCATCGTGGTGCTACATCATAACATCACAAAATGATGTTGAAAATTATTCTATATGCCTACACACAATCCGTATTTTCTGGTCGTAAAATAGAAAAACTGCTTAATGATCGTATCCGAATGACGTGGCTGTCACAAAATCAAACACCTTCTTATAAAGCAATTAATCGTTTTAGAGTAAACCCTAAAGTAGACGCCTTATTAGAATCTTTATTTATTCAATTTCACAGCCAATGTCTGAAACAAAATCTTATAGATGATAAAACTATTTTTATTGATGGTACAAAACTGGAAGCTAATGCCAATAGATATACATTTGTTTGGAAAAAGAGTATTCAAAACTATGAATCAAAAATGAATGAAGATTCTAAAGCCCTATATCATGAATTAGTGAAAGACAAAATCATACCTAAGATTAAAGAAGATAATGATCATGAATTAACACAAAAAGAAATAGATTTAATTGGTACTCATTTGGATAAAGAAATCGAAGATTTAAATCATTACATTGAACATGAAAAATCTACTCGGTTAAGAAAGCAAACACGTCAAAAGCGAACTGGGCTTTGTATTAATGGCACTTAATATAAGAAAAGTAGTAGCTCAACGAGCTAACTATAATCAAAACAATTATGAAAAAGGCAATTTCTATATTATTTCAATAGAAATTGCCTTTTTTCACTTGTCCGAGAACTTTATGTCCCAGGCTCTTTGCATAGGCAACAAGTGTCTGCAATAGGAATATAATGCGCTACTTTTAATTGAAGTACGTTGGCGAACCTTATACATGTGTTTGATTCATGTAATCTGCTTCACCTAGCCCTTTTTATTCTTCATTTGAAATATAATGCGCTTTTCCTTTTAAGAAAAGACTTAAAACAAATGCTAATGCACTGAGTACTGTGGCAATGAGGAATGCACTATTGACCCCGTTAATTGAAGCTAGTTTTTGAACAAATTCTAATATTTGAGAAGTAGCCATTTGCTCTCCACCCATCGCTTGTGCCATTTCTTGTAAACGATCTTTAATAAATGGATTGGTTTTATCTAAATCTTGTGCGTAACCAGCAGCGTATTGTGTCGTTTGTGTTGACATTACTGTGACTAATAGTGCTGTACCAATTGAACCAGCCAATTGTCTTAAAGTATTAGACAAAGCATTACCATGTGCAATAAGCCGTGATGGTAATGCATTCATACCAGCAGTCATAATTGGCATCATAACAAAACTCATACCAAACGAGCGCACAATGTAAATCATCATTAAATGGCCGTAAGTTGTGTTCATATTTAATTTCGTTAATTCCCAAGTAGCATAAGTCATGATTGCAGTACCAATTAAAGCGAGAGGCTTAATACCAATCGTATCTAATAATTTTCCTGCTATAGGGCCCATGACACCCATAATTAATGCACCTGGTAATAATAAAAGTCCTGATTGTATCGGTGTAAAACCTCTTAAGTTTTGTAAATAAAGTGGCAATAAAATCATACCGCCGAATAAACTCATTGTTACAATCATATTGATAACAGTAGTTAAAGTAAAGCCTGAATATTTTAATACTTCCATACTTAGCATTGGCACACGCATTGTAAGCTCTCTAATAACAAATGCAATGATAAATATAACACCTATAACAAGTGACACTACAACAATTGGAGAACCCCAAGAATTATTACCTGCTTCACTAAAGCCGTATAATAATGCACCAAAACCAATTGTACTGAAGATGATACCTGGCACATCTGCTTTTGGATTGGTAGTGACTTGATATACTCTAAACCATATATAGGCAACTGCTAATGAAATTAAACCTACGATAAACATACCATAGAACATAATATTCCAATGGTAGTTTTCTACGATATAACCGGATAATGTCGGTCCAATCGCGGGTGCTAAGATCATTGCTATACCAAGTGTCCCCATTGCTGCACCACGTTTTTCAGGTGGAAATATAGTCATGAATACATTTGTACCAAGTGGCATTAAGACACCGGCACCTATCGCTTGAAGCACACGACCTACCATCATGATAGTAAATGAACCTGACATACCACAGACCAGAGAGCCTATGGTAAATAATACCATTGCTATTAAAAACAATTTACGATATGAATATTTATTAAATAAATACGCACTAATCGGTATCAAGATACCATTCACTAACATAAACCCTGTCATAAGCCATTGACCAGTATTTGCAGATATATTAAAATCTGTATTTATTTTAGGCAATGCCACGTTGAGTAAAGTTTGATTTAAAATAGCTATAAACATACCAAAGATCATCGCTACTAAAACTTTTCCTTGAGAGGTGCCTTTTCCAAACATAAATGTGCTATGTTTAGCTTTCAATTTTTCATTTACTTGAGCTTCTTCTGAATTTGAATTTATTTTTTCATAATCAGTGTCATTTGGATTGTGTAAATTATCCGTCTCTTCACTGAATGTTGATTGCTCATTTTCTTCATTTAGATTATTTGTTTCGTTATTCTCTTGAGCTGTTGTATTTTTGACTGATGCGTCTGTTGATGTTTCATCACTTTTTACTTTAAATTTAGATTGATAACTTTCGTTAGAAGCAATGCTTTCATGTTTAGATTGTTCCAAAGTTCGGCTTGTTTTTTTCTTTTTTCGTTTTATAACAAAGAAATTAAGTCCACCGATAAGAATGAGCGCTATGACTACGTAAATAATAATGAAGGTCATTGTCATTTTAAGACCCCCTTAATTTTTATGAATTTTAACTTCAGCGTTCATTCCTGGAACAACGTTTTTAGATGGTTTTGAGTCTAGAGAAATTTTTACTGGTACAACTTGTGATACTTTTGTATAGTTGCCATCACTGTTTGATGAAGGCATTAATGAAAAACTTGAAGCAGTAGCTTTACCTACTTCTTTTACTTTACCTTTCAATTCAGCTTCTTCACCATCTAGTTTAATATTTACATCTTTACCTTCTTCAACATCCGCTATATCTTTTTCATCAACATTAGCAGTAACGTATGTTTCATCTAAATTATAAGCATAAGCGATTGGCGTTCCTGCTTGGGCCATTGAACCTTCCATACCATCAACTTTGACAATTGTACCTTGTTTAGGCATTTTAATATCCATATTTTGAGCCTGTCCTTCTTCGCCTTTTGCAGCTATCTCTGCAACTTTGTCACCTTCACTTAATTTTTCATTATTTTTAATATCAAGTGATTTGATTTCACCAGAAGCCGGAGCTGAGACTTTAATTTGTTCTCCATCGACTTTGGCATTATCCGTACTTACATATGATGTTGCTTGATTATAAAAATGGAATCCTACTACTCCGATAATTACAAGCACAACAATGGTAATGACATTTATTAATACCATTTTTTTCATTACAGTTTCCTCCTATTTGCATTTAAAATTCACCTTATATATTATAAAGAGATGAAAAATAAAAATATACCAACACTTATATAAAATGTGTTGGATACATTATTTATGTTTGATAAAGGAGTTACTATGAAACAATATGCTAAGCGTAAAATAATATTTAATATGATTTCATTGTTAGAATTACATCCGTTTGAAAATATTACTATTAAGATGCTATGCGCTTATAGTGGGGTAAATAGAACAACATTTTATGATTATTTTGTGGATAAATACGATCTTTTATCAACGATACAAGCACATCATATCCAAAAGTATAAAACCCTTTTAAATTGTTTATACGAAAGTTCAGAACAAATTTCAGTTAATCAGGTGAAACTATATCAATTTTTCAAAATTATTTTACGGTATATTTACCGTCATTACGGTTATTTCCATGCTATTTTAGTCACACATCCTAATCGTGATTTATTTTTTGATTATATAGAAAATACTCGAGCAACTTATACAAAAATTTTAAATGACCATACAAATGTATTAAATAAAAAGCATTTTGTAATTTATGCACTAGGCGGTCAAATGGGTCTCGTTTATGATTGGATTAAAGAGGGGTGTACACAACCCATTGATGAATTAGCTCAAATTTTGCTAGCCAACACCATTAAATTAAAACGCTAATTCATCTTATTTTTGACCGACAAACATAAAAAAGTACGCAAAATTTAATTAATTCTTGCGTACTTTTTTGTTCAATTTAAAATTATTTTCTTTTTCTTAAATATAAAATAGTTTGTTATTTGTAAAACTACTAATAAAATTCCTGCTAATAAGATAATTGATACATAAGGTGTATAATTTTCTTCCCCCATTACTCCTACAAGTGGTGAGATCGCTCCACCTAATAAATATTGTACAAGTCCAAGTAAACTGGATGCACTTCCGTTGCCGCCAGTGCGCTCATCCATTGCAATTGAAAAACCTAAAGTAGCAACACCTGTAACCGGTGCTACAAGAATAATAAAACCAATAAATAACATCCAAATCGACAAATGGTTCAGCAAAATAATCGTAACTGATATGATGCCAATCAATTGCACACATGTTAAGATACGGAGTAATGTTTGAGGATGTATGTAATCGACGAGTTTACCTGTCAACTGACTTGAAATAATGAGGCTGATGCCAATAACCGCAAACATTATACTAAATTGCTGTGGCGACATTGCGTATATACGTTGACTGATAAAAGGAGATGCTGAAATATAACTAAACAATATGATAAATGTAACCCCTTGAATCAGCATCGGTAATACAAAACGAGGCGTTAGGAGTAATTGTTTAAAATTCTTAAATATACTTATGATGTGAGGGCTATCTCTGTGTTCAGTAGTTAGTGATTCTTTGACTTTGAACATCGTACCTAAAAACATGAGCACGCCGAATATCGTCAATATAATAAATACCATGCGCCAAGTAGAAAAAGACAAGATAACGCCACCTAAAGCAGGCGCTAATACAGGCGCAACGCCATTGACTAACATCAATAATGCTAAAAATTTTGTTAATTGTTTCCCACTATATAAATCGCTTGAAATTGCTCTCGAAATGACTGCGCCAGCTCCTCCACAAAATCCTTGTACAAATCGTAAAGCAATCATCCACCAAATGTTATCTACAAAAATAATGCCTATACTTGCCAATGTAAATAACATCATAGCTATCAAAAGCGGTTGCTTACGCCCAATTGCGTCAGAAATTGGTCCTGTAAATAAATTACCCATTGCTAAACCAATCATAAATAAAGACAAAGTTAATTGTGAATTTGAAGTTGTGGTATTAAAATCAGATTGTATTTGAGGCAATCCAGGTAAAAACATGTCTATTGATAACGCACCGATTGCAGTCAAAGCACCTAGTATAATAACAAAAATAAGTGATTGTTTATGTTGTTGGTGTTCCATCATTACTTTACTCCTATCGATAAACTTGTAATACTCAAGCCCTTTGGGTATCTTTTAGTATAAATATTACCATATTGAACATTTGATTGATTAGTAAATTGAAATCATTATTACTATTATAACTTTAGTTTAAAAATATTAATATAGTTTATTATTTTTTATTTGATATAAAAAAACTAAGCAATAATTTAAATTATTGCTTAGTTTTTCACTTATATTTATTACTTTAACAAACTGCTGTTTCTGTATGATTTATACTACTCGGAATACTTTACAACTTTAAGGTTGCTCGCATCATCATCGCCTTCAAGTTGATAATCTACTTCACCGTATTGTCCGTCTTCTTTTACTGTCTGTGCCTTAACGTAAAACGTGTCTCCTTGTCTCACAATTTCAGTAATTTGTGGTTGAGGCAAATAAAACATAGTATTACCTTGCACCTCATTTTTAGTAGATTTATAATTATCGGTATTTGTCTTGAGATAAGATGAAACCAAATTAAAATTGCTTTGACTATGTGCACTATTCATTGCCGCAGTATAATTACCGAAAAAATTAATCACCTTATTTCTAAAGCTATTTTCCTCTTTTTCTTTTTTATCTACATAATCTTGAATTTCATCACTATCGAAGTTTAATGTGACACGTGTTTTATCTTTTAAGTTGTCGGTTTTAATAACCGTTTCAGCTGATTTAAATGTTTTTTTCTTCGCTTGACCTTCTGCAGAGACAGTTAATTCTTTCGTTTTTGGATATGGGCCTATTTCTTGGTTTTTCGCATAATCATACGTTTTATCATTTACTTTTACTTTAACCGTGTCTTTATCAATTTCTGAAGCGCCTTTTAAGTCAACTACTATATAGGCCTCATTAAAGTCTTCTGAAACATCTACTGTTTCATGATTACTATTATTAAAATTAAATTTAAGTTCACCGCTAAATTGACCATTAGCCATTTCTTTTTTAGCTTCAATCATATAATTGCCAGGGATAAATTCACCTAAAACTGTTGTCTTATTTTTCTCTGCATGCACAGTTCTTTGCTTATCATTTGCTTTGAATTGATAAGTTGTATCATACTTCGGTTTAACAATAGCTTCTTTGGTAGGAGCCGTAAAACTCATATTATCAAATATTAAATAGCGTCGTCCATTTTTGCTGATACGCAAAACCTTTTCGCCGTTTTTTGCTGTAACATAATCTTCTTCGTTGGTTTGACTAGCGTTTAAATCTGTTACTTTTTGATTTATATCTTTAACGAATTGGTTCATACCGACTTCATTTTTTATATATTTGATATATGCCTTGGCTTCATTTTCATCTACACTATTATTTTGAGTACTTAATAAAGTGGATAACTTTTGTGTATCGTTATTATCTATAGCATTGATCAATATTTCTGATTGTGCTTCTGGCGAATTAAAATTTTTCAATAAGATAAATATAATCAAAATCAGGATAATAATAAAAGCTGCAATCCCCCAGGGGATAATTTTTCTTGCTTTGATGTTCATTGCTTTTTTGTTTTCTTTGGTAGATCGAGTCATTTTTTCACTATCTGTTGACTCTATACGATAGCCACAATGACTACATCTTCGTTGTCCTTTTCTTATATTTTCCCCACATTTAGGGCACTTTTGCATTTTATCACCTCGCTACTACCCAATTTTTTACATTATTTCGTTATTTTAACATATCCTGATCTTAAACTATACGGCATTAGCAAGCCATTTCTACTTATTTATGGTATATTTTAAATTGCATTAAATTCATTTTACACTACATAACTTCTATTATATGTTTATTATGTTTCAATTGATATACATCGTTAGTCCAATGACTAGTAAGCTATAAAATTAAAAAGCCTGACCATTCATGCTCTTGAAAACTGTATATAGTTAAAAAACATAACCTCAAATAAAATAGTTACTAAATAGACTTATAGTCATCTAGCAACTCTCAACCCATATATTTTAAACTGTGCTTTCTAGCTTTATATTAAATAATTATCATTAATAGGCATATTAATGGTTATGTTTTGTAATGAAATTTTTTAACCTTTGATCTATAATTTCTAAAACGTAACGTGCTTGTTCAATTTGTTCATCGGATAAATCGTGTAAAATATCACTTACAATATCATTAATAATTGCTTTACTTTGCTTATTAAATTGTTTACCTTTTTCCGTTAATTTAATATATTTTAACCTTTGATCTATATTTTCTTCTGATTTGTCCCATTGAACAACTTCTGCTTGTATTAGCTTTTTAATTCTACGGCTGACAGCAGCTTTGTTTACGCCCTGTCTTTCGGTTATTTCTGTTAATGTCATCGCTTTTTCGTTTTCTAACATTAATATCACATTGGCTTGCTCTCTTGATACGTTATAGTCTTCTCGTAACTCTTTTAATAATTTAGCTAATAAAGTATTCACATCATCTATAAATTCTCCCATAAAATCAATATGACTACTTAAATTTTTAACCATAACTTCTCGCACCTCTACCATTCTAGCTCACTTATGTAAACGTTATTTTTTTTATATTATGTTAATAATATCAATATTCTCTGCTGTATAAAAGCAATAATTACAAATAATTGGAGTTTTAATTTTGAAATAAGGAGAAATTCATATATAGCATCATTAACATTTGATTATTTTGGAAGTTTGCAATACATTTAACTTACTATAAATATTCGGGGTGAACCATGCATACGTTGTCTTTCATTTGTTGCCTAATCATTGTATTCGGTTTTATTGTTATGTATAAAAATTGGAACTGGGCTACTCATTTAACTTTTTTTATTGTACAAATCATTATAGGATATATTGTTATTATTTTGCATGCTGGTAAACTATCATTACCTATAGACTTAACGATTACTATGTTTGTTGGCGTATCACTTATACATATCAAACACAAACGATTATTACGATATAGAACAAGCGCACTTTTTATAAAACGTCTTTATTATATCGCCTTTAAATTACTGCTTTTCATGGTTGCATGTGCTTATATCAGTTTAATTCCAGTTGGAATTAATGTTATTTTTTACTGGGTCGCAGCCATTATGTTTAGTGCTTTTTTCACTTTTATCTGTTACGTGTTATGTTCATCTGCATTTTTAAATGTTACCTATCATCAAAATTTCGATGTCATTGTCATATTAGGGGCAGGTATTTTCACTAACCAAGTGACACCAATGCTTGCAAAAAGATTAGACAAAGCGTTGGAATTATATCAGTTATATCCAAATGCTCAGATTATCGTGAGTGGTGGCCAAGGACCAGATGAACCAATATCAGAGGCATTAGCGATGTATCAATATTTAGTGCATAACAACGTTAACCCATCAGCCATTACAATGGAAGACCAATCCACAAGCACATTCGAAAATATTAAATATACTAAAGCTTTAATTGAACATTATTACGAGAATGAACCAAACATTTTATGTGTAACTAGCCAATTTCATATTATGCGTGCATTAAGGTTCGGTCAAAAATTAAATATCAAACTGAAAGGTGTGGGCAGTCATACCCCTTACCCTTTTTTTGAAATCGCGTTAATCAGAGATTTCTTAGCAATTATGTATCAATATAAATTATTATTAACCATTTATTTTGCTACCTTATTTTGGGCATGCATGATGGCTTTATGGCATATACCATCCATGTAAAATTAAAGCATGGCATGATAAAAATTCAGTCTTAATTGTCTTATTTTGTTTTTTAAAAGACAATTACAAATAAATTCAAAAATTAATATAAGCATCTTTTTGAATTCAGTTCATTTTTCAAATCATTTTGCCAGAGTTGAGCAACAAATTCATTTTATAAAAATACGATTTCTGCCTTACTCTTAGCCATCATATAATTTTAAATAAACAAAAGCACCTCCATTTCTGAATGGAAGTGCTTTTGTTTATTTAGTATGAGAAAGGAACATTAAAATCATAATAGTAAAATGTGATATCTATCTTGTTGTTATAGATTATCATTATTTTATTTACTTACAATAATACCGTCATCTAATTCTATTACTCTATCAGCATAATCAAATAACCTTTTATCATGTGTTATCATAATACCAATCATTTTTTTACTTTGAATTTGATCTTTAATCATATCTATCACTTCGGTGGCGCGCTCTGCATCTAAACTTGCAGTAGGCTCATCAGCTAAAATCATTTTAGGATTATTCATTAATGATCTCATAATTGCAACACGTTGTTTTTGACCTCCTGATAGTGTATGGGGAAATGCGTTTAGTTGTTCTTCTAAACCTATTTGCTTTAATAATTTTTCTGCTCTTTTAGTTGCTTCTTTTTTAGACATTCCTGCTTCTTTACCAATTGTTGCCAACTGGTCTTTTACTTTTAAATACGGTACCAAATGAGAAGACTGAAATATAAAGCCTATTTCGTTTAGTCTCAATTCCGAAGCTTTTTTATCATTAGAATAGAGAGGTACACCATTATATAATATATTACCACTGCTTTGCGACAATAACCCGCCTAAAATAGTTAATAGTGTGGTTTTACCAGAACCAGAAGCACCATTTAAAATAACGAATTCTCCTTCATTAACTTCAAAATTAATTCCTTTTAGGACTTTTGTTTCTGAAGAACCTTTACCAAATGATTTTTTAATATCTTTTACTTGTAAACTCATCATTCTCCACCTCCAATTGCTTCAATAGGGTCTACTTTGAATAATTTTATAAATGATAGCGCTGCGCCCACTATAGCGACGATAATGAATATACCAACTACTAATAAAATATTTGTAACCGTTACATGGAATGGCATAGTAATCGGCATTATTAATGATAAGCTACTAATCAACCCTACAGAAATGATCACTGCAACCATGGTAGTGATTAATATTTGAATAATTAAAGCACTTAATAAATGTCTTGTCTTAATACCTATTGCTTTTAAAATACCTATTTCAGGTATCTTTTGTATTGTCATAACGTAGAAGAATGCACTAAGTACTATAGCAGATATAACAAACAAACTAACAATCATCATATTAAGCGGTGCTTGTTCTGCTTGATAACTTGGTATTTCAGCAGTAATATCATCTTCACTAAATACTTTTATACCAGAAATATCTTCTAATTCATTTTGTTGTTTTTGTGATAAATCTTTAACTGGATAAACCGTGCTCACTTCTTTATTTAATTCATCAAATCCACTGTTATTCATCATAACAACCGAACTATGAGAATACATTGTATCGTCTAAAATACCAGATACTTTTAATTTTTTCCCATTTTTGGTGTTAATTGTATCTCCGATTTCTACGCCATTAGCAGTTAACTTACTATTAATAGCAATTTCATTATCTTTTTCAGGATATTTACCTTCTGATAATTTCGGTTTTTCATTTGTCACTGTATTAGTCATAACCACATCTTCTTCATCTTTATCAATTTTCAGTGTTTGAGATGCTATTTTTAAAGGGGATTGGTCAGTTATATCTTCGACCTTCTGTTGTTGATCTGGCTTAATCACTGATTTCTCAATTTGTGGCTTTTTGTTGTCTTGCATAACGTATTTTTCTGCTTTCATATTGTCCAACATTGATACGTTCTCTCTTGCTAAACCTTGTGCTAAACCACTAATGAATAACACCATAACACCTAATAATAATATGATTAACATGATTAATATATAACGAAATTTATAATATTTAATTTCTTGCCATGCTAACTTCATAACGTTTCACTCCTTCAAAAGAACTTATATCTAGAGTTTAGTCGTAGTATATGAACTCAATATGAACAATTGTTAACCTTTTAAAAATTTCATATTTGTTAAGTCATTTCTTTCCATATATAATATTTATAAAATGGGTAAGGAGTTTTTGTGCATGACTACTTGTTTAATTGTCGATGACGATAAAAAAATTCTAGCATATGTTTCAAACTATGTTACAAAAGAAGGATTAGATGTAGTAACTCAAACAAGTGCCGAAGATGCGCTAGTATACCTTGATTCACATCAAGTTAATATCGCTATAGTCGATGTAATGATGTCAGGTATGAGTGGTTTTGAATTATGTAAAATTTTAAAAGAAGACTTTGAAATACCTGTGATTATGCTAACAGCACGGGATGCACTTAGCGACAAAGAACAAGCTTATTTAACAGGCACAGATGATTATGTAACCAAGCCTTTTGAAGTCAAAGAACTGATTTTCAGAATTAAAGCAGTTCTAAAGCGTTATAATATTAATGCAAATAATGAACTCAAAGTAGGCAATCTCATACTTAACCAAGCCTATTTAGAGCTTCAATCTTCTACCAAATCAATGAATCTACCAAACAAAGAATTTCAACTGTTATTTTTACTTGCTTCACACCCGAAACAAGTATTTAACCGTGATGATTTAATTGAGAAAATTTGGGGCTTTGATTATGAAGGAGACGAACGGACTGTTGATGTACACATCAAACGATTAAGAAAGCGTTTGTCAAAATTAGATGCGTCAATTACTATTCACACAGTTCGTGGTTTGGGATATAAGGTGGATGACAATGTTTAAATCACTCTATTCTCGTATTGCTATATATACAATTATCATTATGCTATCAAGTGCCATACTCAGTTTTTTATTAACTAATATTATCTATCACAATCATTTAAAAGAAAATAACGATACTAAAATTATGCGTACTTTAAAAGATGCTACATCTTATATGCATAAGTCTCATATAAATTTGCCCAAACCTTTTTTCAGACATTTAGGTGAAATGAATTACCAAATTATGACTGTAACCGAAAAAGGTGAGAAAGCCTATTATGGGGCTCCGTTTAGGAAAGATAATGTCGACACTAAAAATATTAAAGCCGTTTTAAATGGTAACGACTATCATGGTATAAAAAACTTATCTTACAATCCTTTTATTACTGGTTTTTTCGAAAATACCACACAAAATACCGTTGGTGTGCATTATGAAGCAAATGGCAAGAATTATGCCGTATTTATGAGGCCCGATATCGGCAAAACCTTTAGTGAATTTAGAATTTTCTTAATTATATTAATCACTCTATTGTTAGTCATTTCTATCATTTCGGTGATTTCTTCAACTTATATGATAATTAAACCGATACAGCAATTGAAGCAAGCAACAGAAAGACTTATGGAAGGTAATTTTGATGTGCCCATTAATGTTAAACGTAACGATGAATTCGGCACCTTGCAATATCGATTTGATAAAATGCGTTTATCTTTAAAACAACTGGATGACATGAGACAACACTTTGTCCAAAATGTCTCGCATGAGATTAAAACACCTTTAACACATATCCATCATTTACTTGATCAATTGAAATTCACTAAAGACGTTAGTGCCCGTGAACAATACATTGATGAAATATATCAAATTACAACACAACTTAGTGAATTAACAAAAGAACTTCTTTTACTATCAGAAATTGATAATGGCGAACATCTCGAATTAAATGACCACATAGCACTTAATAAACTTATTAAACAAATTATTCGTCATGAACAATTCTCTACAAATCAAAAAGATCTCATTATTATGTCAGATTTAGACAACGTAACATTTGTTGGGAATGAAAGATTGCTTCATCAAGCATTTCAAAACTTAATTATTAATGCCATCAAATACTCAGAACCAGGCGGAACAATTGATATTACACTAACGAACGACACTGACTTAAATGCGATTCGTTTCACTATAACTGACGACGGTCAAGGTATGACACAAACAACACAATCTCATTTATTTGAACGTTTTTATAAAGCCAGTCATCATGATAATAGCAATGGATTAGGCTTAGCAATTGCAAAAGCTATTTTTGAATTACACGATGGTAAAATTAAAGTAGAAAGCGAAAAATATGAAGGCACTACATTTACTGTCATTATCAATAAATAAAAAGCGAGGCGGAGACATCATTATTGATGTCTCTGCCTCGCTTTCTTTATTAATAAGATGGGAATTAATTTATTTTTAAGTTTTTTGTAATTTCTTTATTGATTTGAGTATATAATGCTTCGTTTTCTGATAATTGCATACCAAATGAAGGAACAATTTCCTTAACTTTTTCTTCCCAATGGCTAAATTCATCTTTGTAACAACGTTGTAGCACATCTAACATGATATCAACAGCAGTGGAAGCACCTGGAGAAGCACCTAGCAACGCTGCTAATGAGCCATCTTCAGATGTAATAACTTCTGTACCAAATTGTAACGTTCCTTTGCCCTTGTCCGTATCTTTAATAACTTGGACGCGTTGCCCTGCAACAACTATTTCCCAATCTTCACTCTTAGCATTTGGAACGAATTGACGCAAATCTTCCATTCTTTCCTCATTAGATAATGTCAGTTGAGAAATTAAATATTTTGTTAAATTCATTTCTTTAATCCCTGCAGACAACATTGTAATTAGATTATTGGGTTTTACAGATTTTATTAAATCCATATTTGAACCTGTTTTTAAGAATTTAGGTGAAAATCCAGCAAATGGCCCAAATAATAACGTACGTTGACCATCGATATAACGCGTATCTAAATGTGGAACTGACATTGGCGGTGCGCCAACAGCAGCTTTTCCATATACCTTAGCTAGATGTTTTGAAGTGATAGACTCATCTCTACATACTAAGAACAGCCCACTAACAGGGAACCCACCTATATGTTTAGATTCTTTAATGCCTGTTTTTTGTAATAATGGGAAACTTGCCCCGCCGGCACCAATAAATACAAAATCACTTTCTATTATAGTAACTTCTTCCGTTTTTAAATTTTTGACTTTAACTTCCCAACTGCCATCTTTGTGTTGATTTAAATTTTCTACTTCATGTTCATAATTAAGTTCAATATTTTTTTCTT
This sequence comes from Staphylococcus sp. GDY8P131P, assembly GCF_017891975.1. Taxonomy (NCBI): domain Bacteria; kingdom Bacillati; phylum Bacillota; class Bacilli; order Caryophanales; family Staphylococcaceae; genus Staphylococcus; species Staphylococcus sp. GDY8P131P. The sequence goes on along the minus strand of NZ_JAESKF010000020.1, from coordinate 195,677 downwards.
CTAAGTTAGAAAACAACTTTTTAGTTAACGCGCTAAAATTTACATCGGTACCTGTTTTATCATATGTAATAGCCATCGGAATGTTTGATGTGCGTCCTTCCATAATTAACGGTGCCCACTCAGTAATTTTATCTTTATCATCAGTGATTTCCATATTACTAAATAATATGTTTTTATTTAATCGATCAACCCGTCTTTTTAAGAAATCGACATTGCGTACCCCTTGTACAAAACTCATATGTGGCACAGGTTTTATGAAAGCTTCTGGTTTTGATAGTTGCCCTTGTTTAACAAGATAATTCCAGAATTGTTTTGTAATTTGAAATTGCTCGTTTATCTTTACAGCTTTAGTAATATCAATTGAACCATCTTGGTTTTCATTTGTATAATTTAATTCACATAATGCAGAATGCCCTGTACCTGCATTATTCCAAGCATTAGAACTTTCTTCTGCGGGTGTAGATAATCTTTCAAACATTTTTATCTCTTTCTCAGGTGCAAGTTCTTTTAATAAAGTTCCTAGTGTTGCGCTCATGATACCGCCGCCAATTAATATGACATCTGTTTTGCTATGTTGTGTACTCATAACAAACACAGTCCCCCTTTTATATATGTTTATAGACACGTTATCTTTATCTAAGAAAATTTACAACTGTGATAAAGCGTTTTCTATAGCTAAAATTTTAAAATCTAATCCATTATTGTTATGTTTAAAACGTAAACAACAACAGAATCTTTCCGTACGCTTCTAATTATATACGTTATTGCCCTATGAAAAAAGGGCTTTCAGTAATTCTACACAAATTATGTTAATATGTGTTAACTAAAACAAGCATAATACAAACTTTTAACTTTATATCTTAATTGTTTAGGATTTAATCAAATGGTTTCTAATCTATTTATTATGAGTTACTTTATTCATTAAGTATATTTCATGCTATAATAAATTTTAATTTAGTTTATATAATTTGGAGGTATTCCAATGAAATCTATCACTTTTTTTATGCATAATATTTACGCCATGGGTGGAACTGTTAAATCTATTTCACAACTTGCTAATGTTTTAGCTGAAAAAGGTCACCAAATTGAAATTATTTCAGTTTTTAGAGGCGCTTCTCAGCCCTATTTTGATTTACATGATTCTATTCAAATTCGTTCTTTAACGGATTATCAAGTACATCCTTTAAATATTAAGGACATATTTTTTAACCGTATCCATAAATATACACCTTTTTCTAAACCAAGCATACTTTCACAACATGAACCTGGTTTAAATCAATTTTCACATTATATAGAAAAGAAAATGATTAAATCTATACGTAATGTTTCGACAGATACACTTATCGGCACAAGAGCTAGTTTTAATATATTAATTGCTTGTTATGGTTCACAGAATATAGAAAAAATTGGTATGGAGCATATGAACTTTGAAGCGCATAGTGATGCTTTGCAAGATGAGATTGCCACAGCTTATAAACATTTAGATAAAATAACGACCTTAACAGAAAGTGATAAACATACATATGAATCTATCGTTAACGTGCCTGTGTATATCGTCCCTAATATTTTAAATGAACCACGGTTGCCTGCATCTAAAGATAAAATTATCACTGCTGCAGGACGCTTAGAATACGAAAAAGGGTTTGATCTATTAATTAAAAGCATCATCCCTATCCAGCAAGAAGTGAGACGCTTTAAATATCAAATACACATTTACGGTGATGGAGAAGCGCATGCCCTATTACAACAGCTCATCATAGATCATCAACTTGCGGATATCATAAAACTTCAAGGCGCAACACAACAGTTAAATGAAAAGTTAGCAATGAGTGAAATTACGGTTGTGCCTTCACGTAATGAAGGTTTTGGTATGGTTATTTTAGAAGCAATGAACCAGAGTAATATTGTAGTCAGTTTTAATGGGAATGCTGGTCCTGATTCTCTGATAAATAATAATGTGAATGGTTATTTAGTTACACACGGGAGTATAGAAGATTTATCAAATCAATTGCTAAGACTGATTAATCAAGAATTTAATAAACAACATTTGATTGAAAATGCATACCAAACGGTACAATCTTATTCACCAGACTCTGTGTACCAATCATTTCAAACTATGTTAGAATCCTAATAAAAAAAGCGTACGAAATCAATTTTGAACTATTGATTTCGTATGCCTTTTATCATTGTATCTGAATATCAGATTATAGTTTTAAAACAACTGAGGGTGCAGACAACTTCTAAAATATCATTGTTGCACTTAATACTATCCGTTGTTTTTAATGTAAAATTAAGTTTAAAATAAATGTCCATATACATACAAATATAATTAATACAACACTATAGCGTAAAGTCATTTTTAATAATTCTGATTCCTTACCTACTTGTTGTACAGACGCAGTGGCAATGGCAATGGATTGTGGTGAAATTAATTTTGCTGCAACTCCACCCACTGTATTTGCGGACACAAGTAATGCGCCACTTGTACCAATATTATTAGCAACTGCTGCTTGTATAGGTGCAAATAATGTATTGTTGTTTGTCACTGAGCCAGTTAAAAAGACACCAATCCAACCTAAAACAGGTGATAGTAATGGGAATATTGATCCTGTTTTTGCTATTCCTTCACCCAAAGCGTTACTCAAACCTGCGTACGTCATTAACTTCGAAATAACCAAAATAATACATATCGTAATAATCGGTAACCATAATTCTTTAAATGTAACTTTAAATAAACGTGTTGCATCAAACAAGCTCACTTGTCTTGACATTAATATTGTAATGATAACCACCAATAAAATGGCTGTGCCAGTTTGTCCTATAATATTTAGCGGAAGTGTAATTGCTTTATCAGCAATCTCGCTATAAGTTCCAGGTAACGCTATATTAAACACGAATGCATTTAATATGCCATTAGGAGCAAACATTGCTTTAAATTGAGGTGCACTCCAAATCATTACTAATACAGTTAAAATAACGAATGGACACCATGCGTATATTAATGATTTAAAGCTATGTTTTTCAATGGGTTTTGGTTCGCTACTGTCTTTCAATCTAAATATCTCTTTAGGTTGATGTTTTTTTGAAAAAACAGCTAACGCTAACATTGCGCCTAATGGCGGAATAATGTCTGCGAGTTCAGGTCCAATAAACACAGTAATAATAGCTTGTAACACTGTGAATGTACCTCCAACAATTAAAATGGCTGGTAATGTCTCTTTAATACCTTTAAAGCCATCAATAATCCAAATTAATAAAAACGGTATAAACATATTCATAATGGATAATGTTAAAGCCGACATCTGAGAAACTGCAAATCCTGTAACGTCACCTGGTAAGCCAAGTGTATCGATAACTGTCACTGGTAAACCAATTGCTCCAAATGCACCAGCTGTGGCGTTCGCAATCAAACACAACATTGCTGCTTGTAAAGGCTTAAAACCTAACTGGGTTAATAATAGTGCACATATCGCAATTGGCACACCAAAACCTGCCGCCCCTTCTAAGAAGCCATTAAATGCAAAACCAATTAATAATAATTGTATACGGTGATCTTGCGACACACTTGCGATACTATCTTGAATTGTACTAAATTGACCAGTCTCATTAGTAACCTTATATAATAATACAGCCATCATTACAATATAACCAATAGGTATAATGCCTTGGAAAAACCCTTCTATAGAAGCACCAGTAGCTATCTTCATAGGTAATTTAAATATGCTTATAGCAAGTATGAGTGTAACTACTAAAGTAGTAATTGAAGCATATATCCCTTTCATTTTAAAAATAGTTAAACATAATAAGAATAAAATAATAGGTATAGCAGCCACAATACTTGATAATAAGACGTTACCAAAGGGGTTAAAACTTTCTACAAACATTTACAATCACTTCCTATACTTAAAATAATTAGCCATCTCTATATTGTGAATTATTTCACATAAATTATAACATCCTTCTCAGTCAAAACACAATAAGTTTTTTTAAAAAACAATCATTTTATATATTAAAGTTATTTATTTTGGTTAATAAGGCAAAATACAGTATATTAAAATTGATTTTTTCAAACTTTTTAATTAATTATTTATTTTAACATATACGTTTCTTTTGTCTCTAATGCACTCCATGATAAAATAGAAATAATCATATTTAAGTAGAGGGATAGTAAATGATAAAGCAAATTGAAATTTTAGAGTGGGATCTTTTAGCAAAGGAACTTCAAAAAGCTACAACAGAAGGTTATTCTCATTTTGTACTTATAAATCAGGATGTTGAAATTTACCAATCAATGATAAAAGCAGTTGAGCTCAAGCCTGTCACGATGGTGGCAGATTATACAATTAATCAACAATATTTAAATGACTGCCGATATTTCGGACAATTATATATTACTTTTAATGATTGGATAGACAATATCAACCATTTTCCGAATGTAATCTTTCATATTGAAACTGTAGCCCATTTAATGAACCAATATCAAATACATAATGCATTTGACTTAGCATTGTTGTCACTGTTACAAGATGATATTGCTACAGATAGCCATGTCGTTTTTAATTTTAAACATAATCATAGAACTAGTAAGGCAGTTTGGAAATATATTGACGATTTTACGCCGCTAAACACAACTAAATTCAGCCTAAACAAATTAGCATTTGAACATAGGCATCCGGTACCTTTTAAAAGTAAAGAAACGTTACCACCTGAAACTAAAGCGGTTCGTTCTACTGATAAAGCGTTAAAGTCTACTAATTTTAAACTTCCTCATTGGATTTATAATCTCATTCATTCCCATTATGAAAAGAAACATTATGAAATGAGTTATATTTACAAAAAAGATAAAACGAAAATCAAAAATCACATTGTTTTTTTAGGTTTTAATTATGGATTCCAAGGTAATTCACGTTATTTATTTAATCATTTTGCAAAACACTTTTCGAAATTACCGGTATTTTTTATAACAAAAGACGTTAGTGGGCCTAATTTTGTTAATCCAGATGATCCAAAAGCTAAAACACTTATTGAAACAGCAAGTGTGGTTATATTAGAGACGTACATACCTGACGGTTTAAAACCGAACGGTACGATTATCCAACTTTGGCATGGCACACCAATTAAAAAGTTATTTTTAGATAGTCATGAACCAAGTGAAAATCTCAACATTTATAATTATCGTGCCCGTAAATACAATAAATGGTTGCACCAAGATTATTTCGTTAGTGATTGTGAAGCGATTATGGAATATTTTAAATCTGCTTTCCCACAGCAGCATACACATTTGTTGAACTGTGGCTACCCTAGAATTAGATATTTATTAGATAAACAATCCGATCAACCTTATATCTCATTCATTAAAAAAGAATTGAAATTAAACCCAGATAAACAAACATTGCTTTACGTGCCAACATGGAAAGCAACAAACGAAACATCAGATTTATTACCTATTAGTGACGGATTATTAAATAAATATAATGTTATTTTTAAAGGGCACACTAAAGACGAATCTAACTATATTCCCGAGAACGCTATCGTCGCACCATCAAATTTAGAAGTTCAAGATTTATTACTTGCGTCAGACATTGTATTAACAGACTACTCTTCAATTATTTTTGATGCATTAACAATTGATAAAATTGTTTGTCAATATACACCTGACCATGAAAAATATGTCTCAGAGCGTGGTGTATATGATGATGTCATGCATTCTCTTTCTACTGTTAGATATAGTGATGCAAAAGCACTTTTAAATGATTTAATCAGTCATCAAATGAAGGACATACATGAAAATCCTTTTATAAACAAGGATAATCATGCTTTTGAAACAATTTCTCATATTATTCAAAAATCAATTAAATCCAACAAATAAATGATATGTATCAAAATGTAAACAATCGATCTAATACGATATTCCTTTAGAAAATAGACCGCTAAACACAACTTGAGCTGGTTAAAAATAAATATGGTTCAATTTAAACATTAAGTCATCCAACGATAATAACGCATAAGAGGGAGCAAGACAGAAATCACATTTTACTAAAATGGTTTCGTTGTCTTGCTCCCTTATGCTTGTTTTTTAATTGTAATTCTATGTTCATGATAACCATGCACTATTTAGCCGTCACAAATAAATTTTAACTCTATACCTGTTAATATATCGGTTATACTTTTTATTGTTGGTAAGCTGGATCAACGACTCTAACTGTGCCTTGTTGATCGACTGTTACAATTGAATACGTACCTGGTTGCGCTTGATTTTGGAAGCTAAAGATGTAACTATAATTCCCATCGCTTCCTTCAATTGCATAATCATTATAAGGATTCGACTGACCATTTAATGCATTCACTTCAGCCTTGGCATTATCTAACGCATTTTGGAAATGAGGTAATGATTGTAAAGCCACTTGTGCGTCAGTATTACCTGAAGTAATATTTTGTGCTACTGGTACTGCATTTTGACCTTGGTATGGTGCTACGTATTGATTTTTTGAAGCGTCACTTGAGTTATCCGCATTTGAATTGCTATTACGATTTGGTTCTTGATTACTATTAGCATTACTTGATGTATTATCATTAGGACTAGCGTTGTCTTGAGCATTACTATCACTATTAGATTCGCTGCTGTTGTTAGCATTATTATCCGAATTGTGATTAGCATTTTCATCGTTTTCTGAATTGTTATCATCGTTAGCATTAGAGTCAGTGCCATTCATGCTAGAGTTACTGTCCGAATTATCGTTAGCGCTATCATTGTTTTTTTCGTCATCATTTTTAGAATCTTTTTCATTATCCTTCGATTGATCATCTGAAGATTGATTGTCTTTCGAGTTATCATCCTTATTTCCATCATCATCATTACTACCATTAGAACAAGCTGCAAGCACCAACGAAAGTGTTAAAAAACCTGCTAATAATTTTTTCATATACATACCTCCTAAATTTGTTTTGCTCATTTCCTAATTATCGTTACTATGTATGACAACTATCAATTAGGGCAAATGAGAATCATTATATTATTCACCATTATTATTAAGCTAAACAACTTTTTACAAAACTTTTTCGAATTTAAATATAATTTTCACAAAATCTAAAAACCTAAAACGTTTATTTAACGCACTATATAATGTTAAAAAATAATAACGCTACATTCTACATTATGTGTGAGATAACTGAATGGTGAATGATTAATTGTAAATAGCGTCTATATACTTTTTTCCATTATCAAATCTGTATCTACAACTGCTCCTGTATAAAATTTATGAGAGCCTGTTATTTTTAGTCCCTGCTTTTTATAAAAATTTAGCGCTTGTTCATTATATTCCCAAACACCTAACCAAATTTTTGATTTTTGTAATTCTTGTGCTTTTTTAATTGCAAAATTAAAGACTTGTTTCCCTTTACCGCTACCTTGTGAACCCGGCAAAAAATATATACGTTGTATTTCTAAATAATCACTCCCCATTGTTTCAGTTTGTGCTTCATTAATATTTAATTTAAAATAACCTACAACTTGATTATTTACACGATAAAAATAAGTAAAAGCATAAGCATCTTCGAGTTCTTTTTTCAATTTTTCAACGCTATATGCCTCATCAAAATACTGTTTAAAATCTTCTTTTGAGTATTCACCATCTTTAAAGGTGTTTTTAAATGTTGATATACAAATATCTCTCAACAATGTTACTTCTGATTCTTTCACTAACTCAATTGTTTCCGTCATATATATCCACCTTTTTAATTATCTTGTCAATTAGTATACTAAAATATGTAATAGGTTACTATACAACTCAATAGATTTTATGTATCATCCCAAAAATATTAAAACGCTTACTTTAAAACAGTCATTTTCCACTTATTGTGAAATTGACAATATCATGATAAAGTAGTCCTAGCTTTTTAATTGTTCATAAAAATATACATAAGGGAGTGCCATAAGGCAATGACTAAAACATTTAAAGCTTTTGTGGTCAATGAACAAGACGGCAAAGTAACAAGCGAATTTAAAGATATCACAATAAATGATCTTCCAGAAGGCGAAGTGTTAATCAAAACCAAATACTCTGGGATTAATTATAAAGATGCCTTAGCTACTGTTGAAAATTCTAAGATCGTTCAATCTTATCCAATGGTGCCTGGGATTGACTTAGCGGGCGTTGTAGCCCATTCAGATACTCATGCTTTTGAACCAGGAGATGAAGTCATCGTAACTGGCTATGATTTAGGGACAAATCATTTTGGAGGCTTTAGTGAATACGTTCGTGTTAAAGAAGAATGGATTGTACCTTTACCAAAGGATCTAACACTTGAAGAAGCAATGATCTATGGAACAGCTGGTTATACAGCGGGGTTAGCAATTGAAAGATTAGAACATAATGGTCTATCAGTTGAAAAGGATAAAGTACTTGTCAGAGGCGCAACTGGAGGCGTAGGCACATTAGCTGTAATGATGTTAGACGCTATTGGTTATAAGGTCATCGCTAGTACAGGGAAATCTGAAGCAACTGACAAACTTAAAGCATTAGGCGCGAAAGATGTAGTGCCTAGGATAACTAAGCATGACGATAAACTACTAGGGAAGCGTACATGGCAAGCAGTCATCGATCCTGTAGGTGGCGAGAGCTTTTCACAAATTGTCAAACAGCTTAATTACAATGGAAGTGTTGCACTTATTGGTATGACTGGAGGCGCTACATTTGATAGTTCAGTCTTTCCATTTATATTAAGAGGCGTAAACGTTATCGGTATCGACTCAGTATATACTGAAATGAAACAACGTAAGCATATATGGCGCAGACTAGCCAAAGATTTAAAGCCTGATCAATTACATGATATAAAACATACCATTAAGTTTAAAGATATCAAAAATAGTATTAATGAAGTTCTTCAACATAAAAACTCTGGTAGAATTGTCATAGAGTTCGACTCATAACATAGTCACTATCAAAACTCCGTACTGTAAAATTCAATTTGAAGTGCGGAGTTTTATTTTATAACAATTTATATAACTTCGTATTTTTATCGGAACTTCAAAAATATTACATTTCATATAAATAAGTATGAATAAATAAAATTATTATACTTTAACATTTACAACTAAAATATGAAAGCGTATACTTATGATTATCGAATATTATCAGGAGGGTTTGTATGGGAATTAAAGTGAATAAGAAACTCATCTTTTTCCTTGGTGCCTTGGGAGGATTACTCTACGGTTATGATATGGGAGTAATTTCAGGTGCTCTATTATTTATAAAAGATGACATTCCATTAAATAGTTTTACTGAAGGACTAGTCGTTGCATCTATGTTAATCGGAGCTATATTTGGTTCTGGGGCAAGTGGTCCTATGTCTGACAGACTTGGTCGTAGACGCGTAGTATTTATTATAGCGATTATCTACATTGTAGGTGCGTTAATTTTAGCGTTAGCGCCATCCATGCCAGTATTAGTTATTGGTAGACTTGTGATTGGATTAGCTGTAGGTGGTTCAACTGCAATTGTACCAGTTTATTTATCAGAAATGGCACCTACTGAACAGCGTGGTTCTTTAAGTTCATTAAACCAATTAATGATTACAATTGGTATTTTATCTTCATATTTAATCAACTATGCTTTTACACCAATCGAAGGATGGAGATGGATGTTAGGTTTAGCAGTATTGCCTTCTCTAATTCTATTAATTGGTGTTGCCTTTATGCCAGAAAGTCCTAGATGGTTACTTGAACATAAAAGTGAAAAAGCTGCTCGTGACGTTATGAAATTGACGTTTAAGGAAAGTGAAATTGACAAAGAAATTGCTGATATGAAAGAAATTAATGCTATTTCTGAAAGCACATGGAAGGTTTTAAAATCACCATGGTTACGCCCAACGCTTATTATTGGTAGTGTGTTTGCATTATTACAACAAATTATAGGTATTAATGCTATTATCTATTACGCACCTACTATTTTTAGTAAAGCTGGTTTAGGTAATGCGACTTCTATTTTAGGTACCGTTGGTATTGGTACGGTAAACGTGCTGATTACAATTGTGGCAATTATGATTATCGATAAGATTGACCGTAAACGCCTATTAGTTATTGGTAATATCGGTATGGTGGCTTCACTATTAATTATGGCGATATTAATTTGGACAATGGGCATCCAATCATCTGCTTGGATTATGGTTGCTTGTCTCACATTATTTATTATATTCTTTGGTTTTACTTGGGGACCAGTACTCTGGGTTATGCTTCCAGAATTATTCCCAATGCGTGCACGTGGCGCTGCAACAGGTATAGCTGCTTTAGTATTATCTATCGGTAGTTTACTAGTTGCACAATTTTTCCCTATTTTGACTGAAGTATTAGCTGTTGAGCAAGTGTTCTTAATCTTTGCTGCTATTGGCGTTTGTGCTTTAATCTTCGTTATTAAATACCTACCAGAAACGCGTGGTCGTAGTTTAGAAGAAATTGAAGCTGATTTACGTTCTAGAACAAACGCAACAGAGGCTGATATTAATGAATCAAAATAATTAGTATATCTAAGTTAAGTTAAACAATTAAACTTTAATATTAAAAAAGAGCGGAAAAGAAATCACATTTTCTAAATTGATTTCTTTAATCCGCTCTTTATTTTTGTATGATATTCTAATTCAAAATACAAATTTAATATTTAATATACATACCACAAGAATGTGGTTCAGTAGTGATAAAGCCATATTGTTCATACAGCTTATCTGCAGGATAATCTGCAATCAAACTCACATACGTCCCTTCTTCAGCGACAGATTGAATATATTTCATAATATGTGCCATAACTTGTTTGCCGTACCCTTCACCTTGATATTTTGTATCTACTGCAATATCAATAATCTGAAAAGCAGTGCCTCCATCACCGATCACTCTGCCCATCGCTATTAACGATGCGTCATCATAAACTGTCACATTGAAACAAGCATTTGAAAGCCCCTTTTCAGCCGCTTTCTGAGATTTTTCACTTAGTCCCACTGTTTTTCTCATGTTTCTATAATCTTTTACTGTTGGTGCTTCATGCTTTATCTCAATCACGCTATTTCATCTCCTATCCAAAAGTCATCGTATATCTGATATACAAATTAACACATTATAAATATTTCTTCATTACTACTTTATTAGATTCCTTAAAAGCGTCATTATGACTAGATACATAACCTTCTGGCGCTGCTTCAGGCTCAACATAAAGTTTAGCTAAATTTGCTGCATTTGCAGCATCGCTAAATGCACTCGCAATTAAATGTGCCTTTGCCTCATGATAAATAATATCACCACAGGCATACAAACCATCAATACTTGTCGCTGTATTTCCAAACCCTTTAATACTATATTCACTAAACATATCGACTTGAGTTGTAGATTGTTCTAGTAATGTGTTCTCTCTATCAAAACCATGACTAATAATAACTTCGTCAAATGTACGAGCGATTTGTTCTTTCGTTTCCATATTTTCTAATATCACTTGTTGTATACGTGATTGAGTTGCATCACCTATTAGTTGATAAATATGCGTATTTGGCATTTTTTCTACTGCTAATTGATCTAATAAATCTCTCATCGCTTCATAACCTTTAATATCTGATTTTCGATAAATTAATGTCACACTTTTAGCATAGCCACTTAAATCACTTGCCCAATCTAAAGCAGAATTTCCTGCTCCTGAAATTAAAACGTCTTTATCTTTAAAATGTTTTAAAGATTGCACCACGTAATGCAAGTTTGTTAATTTATATCTTTCTGCGCCTTTAATATCTAATTGTTTTGGATTAATAATGCCACCGCCAATAGCAATAATTACTGATTTAGATTCATAAATATGCCCTTTATCTGTTTCTATTTCAAAATGACGTTCAGCTATTTTTCTAATATCGATGACACGTTCTTCTAAATTGACTTTAGGCTCAAAATGTAAGCCTTGATTTACAGTGTCTTGTATAATTTCATAACAAGGTTTAGGCGCTAATCCACCTATATCCCAAATAATCTTTTCCGGGTAAACATGCATTTTACCTCCAAGTTTATCTTGAATATCAATAATTCTTACCTTCATACCTCTTAACCCAGAATAAAAACTAGCAAATAAACCTGCTGGTCCGCCACCGATAATAATCACATCATCCATAAAATTCCTCCTACAATCTACTAGTACTTTTATTTCATTATCCTATTATTGATAATGCTTATCAATTAAAAAGTGCCAATTTTTAAACTTTAATAATAATCCATGCTTTTTACCTAAAAAAATAGGATGCGCTTAAAATACTAATTACACTGTCACAGCAAGATAACTAAGAAAAAAGCAAACAAAAACTAAAATGGTTATATAAGCAATCATTTATAACCAAATACACAAAAACGCCTGGCATATTTATGCCTGGCGTTTTTGTCTTTATTAAAGATATAATCAATTAGTTTAGAGCCTAATTTTTATAAGCACTTAATTTTTAGGGTTTTTAATAATTGCATTTTTAAGTAAGAAAAATAGTAAAATAAAACCAGCTGTTAAAATTGTATGACCCATACCCGCGTATCCTGCAAATGAATCTGGCACTGTAAGCCCCATTACTTGATATGTTCCTTTTGTAAACATCATACCTATAGTAGCTAAGACCCCTAGATTATACACAATAAAGAACCAATTAAATAAATAGTAACTACTTAATTTAAACACTTTAGCTACTGGTAATAAGATAAGGTGCATAAACATGCCTAATATAAGTGTGTGTGTATGCACAACTACTAACTGTGTATCCCCTGTAAAATCATAGGCAAGTGTTAGCTCGCGATAATAAAAACCACTAAGCAATCCTAAAATTGTATAAATTAAAAAAGCATACAGTATTCTGCGCATTCAAAATCCTCCTCAAAATTATTATAAGACAAATCTTTACAAATTACAGTGACAATTCATCAAACATAATAAAAAAGAGCGTAGAGCAAAAGTCAATCCTTGCCCTACGCTCATTACCATTCTAATTATTATGCTTTACGTGATTTTTTAAAAATGGCTATTAACGATAAAATAATAGCTACGATAGATATAATCCACAAAGCCATCGAATCATTACTGGACTGACTACTTTCAGATTCAACATCAGCATTTTCAGATACTTTCGTTACTGGAGAAGGCTTTTCAGCATCTTCGTCTCCGTCCCATTTAACTGTTTCTCCATCGTCATAAGTTTGATAAGCCTCCCACTTAAACTCGCCTTCTTTTTGAGGGTTGGCTACTTGGATAGGTAAATCTACAAATTCATTTGGTCCTATACCTTTACCTTTAGCTGTCCAAGTAATTTTTGTAATATTCCCATCATCATCTTTTGTTAATTTATGGTCAAATGTTTCATGCGGTGCTACGCCCACAACGTTTACACCTTTAGGAACTTTCAATTCAATTTTTGTAGTGTTAGATTCTTTTTCTACTGGTACTCTAACATCATATTTTTCATAAGAACCTGGTTCACTCGTGTCAGGGTTCAATGTCACATGTGCCTCTGCGCTTTTAGAAAATATTAAAGCGGTAAAACAAGCTACGATAGCTAAAATTAATTGTTTTTTCATTATTTATAAGCTCCTTATCCTGGAATATTTAATTGACTCATGATTACACCAACTAATATGAGTATGATACCTATACTCAGTTCACCAAATAATATAAATTTATTCGTGTGCTGATATTTCCCAAGTGCTTTAGTTGTTTGATAAAAACCTAGAAGCATCATCACAACTGTAAGTACGACTTTAACAATTAATAACACACTCCAAGTTTGAATATTTTGCCAAAGTGTTAATATATTCGTTTGATCGATGGACATCAGGATACCTGAAACAACAATAGCTGTCACAGCACCAAGATTTAACTTGAATAAAAAGGATTTCATTTGTTTTACATCAAATTGTGCTTTACTCAACACAGTGACAATTAAATAAATTAACGCACCTAGCCAGAATGACATGCCTATTATGTGAATTGTTCTTATAATAATAGACCATAGTGGTACGGTTTGTGACCAAGCATGCCCAGACATACTAAGCGCAATGAGTATAAGAATTGGTGCTAATATGTACCAACCAGAGACCATATTTTTTATTGTAAAAAGAATTAATAATACAATAACTGCAACCATTGCTAATATAAATGGGGTTTGGAGTAAAGTTGATTTTTGTAAACTTAACACATCTGAGATCACATCAGAAGACAAGGTCATCATATAAATTAAAACAGTAATTACAGAAAGCATCACTAATACCCAAATCGCTGGTGCAGTATATGTTTGTAAATTAAATTGAGGTAATCGTAGTCTTTTTGCTAGTTGATTAACCAGATAAAAGCCAGCTAATGTTATTAGTAAACCTTCTGATATAAAACGCAATACGCCAAACCAAACATCTGGCTGTTCATAAAACGGAGGCGTTGTATCAATGCCATTTGCTGTTTGTTTTCCAACCGAAAATTCAAATTGGTCACTAATTTCATGGCCATCAGCTGACATCGTATGCCAATAGATACTATGTGTGCCCTCTTTTAAATCTTTAACTGGAAAAGTTAATGTGTCTGAAGAACCAGATGTGCTTGGTTTAACTTCAGTAATTTCGGAACCGTTATCATCATAAATTTGAATACTTGAATATTTGGCATGTACTGGTTCATTAAATTGTAATTCGATTTCACTTGGCGTTTCTTCTACGACGCTATTATGTGATGGCGTGACTTTCTCCAACGTTGCATGCGCAGCGGCCTGTTGTGAAAACATAAATATCCCTAATATCAATATAATTATAAACACAAAGCACGAGGTTTTAGAGAATTTATATGTAAATTGCATGTTCATCCCCCTTTTAAAAAGATTATAGTATTTATAATATTAAAGAAAACAACCATTCACAATATAAATATAATTTTGTCATTTTTTAGACAAATAATTATAATTTAAATATAGTTGTTTCCGTTTATTAAAAGTGAAATTTTATTATAACTATTGTAAAAGTTTACATTTTACAACTTATAAACGATATAAAAAAGCGAGACAATAAAATCTCATTTTGCTAAAAAGATTTCATTGTCTCGCCGAATAAAATATACTTACATTCTGATATATTCATTTTCAAAAACATTTAGTATTATTTTTAAATGATAGATATGATTAGCTCCATTATAACTTAATTATTTTCGCCTTGTTCTACTTGGTCGATTTTATCCACTTTACGTTGCGATCCGCCTTCCCAACTTACGTTAAGGTAAGCTTCAACATTCTTTTTAGCAGCTTCCACACCTATAATTTGTGCACCCATTGTTAAAATTTGAGCATTATTACTTAATTGTGCTCGTTCAGCAGAATAGTAATCATGTGCCAATGCCGCGCGAATACCTTTTAACTTATTGGCAGTAATGGATACACCAATACCTGTACCACAAATAAGGATGCCGCGTTCATTGTTTCCTTGTTGGATACTTTTACCTACCTCAGCAGCAACATCTGGGTAATCTGTTTCTGCGCATTGATGACAACCAAAATCTTCAACTTCATGCCCTAATTTTTCGACATGTGACTTAACCGCTTCTTTCAATTCATAACCATTGTGGTCTGCACCAATTGCTATTTTCATTTTAAATTCCTCCTCCAATATTTATTGCTTCTCTCTTATACATATGATTTAAATGTGTCTAGCATGAGATAGGCGGACATTGCGCCGGGGTCAACATGACCTTGTGAACGATGACCAAGTCGTTTGGAGCGCCCTTTATTTGAAACGATATCTTTCGTACTTTCCATCCCTTTTTTAGCTTTCTCTAAAGCGGTGTTAAAAGCATCTTTAAATTGTATATTTTGAGATTGAGCATCCTCTAAAGCGAGATAGAATGGTTCAAGTGTATCAATCATCGTTTTATCACCGATCTCAGCTTTACCTCTATCTTTAATACCTTTACTAAATGCAATCCAAAATTGATATAAGCCTGGCTCGTCTAATTCAGTTTGGTTTTTCACTGCGACTGCAGCTTTAAGATAACCTGATGCATATAGTGGACCTACAGATGATCCCACTGCATCTAAAAAGCTTTTACCTACCGCAACACTAATTTTGGCTATATCATCTTGTTCTTGCAATTCATTATTAATTGTATTTTTTACAGCTTGGTAACCAATATTCATAGTGACGCCATGATCACCATCACCAATTTTTCTATCTAATTCACAAAGGTTATCTTTTTGTTCCTCAAACAACGTCGTTAACGCTAGGATAAATGATTTATATGCTTCACTCGTTAATGTCATTTTGCTTCCTCCTAGACTTCTTTAAAATTTGGACAATCAACTGGATGGTCTATACAAGATTTCAACGTGTCGTCCAACTTCATCAATGTCACCGAGAATCCACCCATTTCCATTGATGTAATGAAATTACCTACATACGATTTATAAGTCTTAATATTTTTTTCTTTTAATATTTCATCTACTTCTTTATTAATAATATATAATTCCATTTGTGACGTTGCACCTAAGCCATTCACTAACACCACAACTTCATCATTCGATTGATAAATATTTTCTTTCAATATATTTTGCATCATAACTTGTACAGTTTCTTTAGCTGAACGTAGCGTTGTTTTTTCAATGCCTGGTTCTCCATGATGTCCTAAACCGATTTCCATTTCATTGTCTTCTAAATCGAAACTAGGCTTGCCAGTTTGTGGCAAATAGCAAGGGCTTAAACCAATACCCATTGAACGTGTATTGTCATTTGCAAGTTGTGCAATACGACGTACTTCTTCTAAGCCATAGCCGAAATCAGCAGCTGCGCCTGCAGCTTTATAAACAAGTAATTCTCCTGCTATGCCTCGTCTTTCTTCGATTTCTTTTGCGGAAGCAACGTCATCATTTCCAATAACAACTGCTGTTTCAATATCATCTTCAATTTCTGTCATTTCACTCGCCATCTCGAAATTCATTAAATCACCTGCGTAATTACCATAAACGTATAAAACACCGTGATTATCATGAATTTCTCTTGTTACAGCTTGTATAGGGATTGGAGAAGGCGAGGCAAATATATTACCTACTGCCACGCCATCCGCCATACCCTGTCCTACATAGCCTAGGAAAGCAGGTTCATGTCCTGAACCACCACCAATTAATATACTCACTTTACGATCAGGATGACGTTTTTTACCAATTAACGCCCTTTGATGTAGGTTTGAACGTCTTATATATTCGGGATAAGCAATTAAATATCCCGTCATTAGCTCATCTATGACGTCATCAGGATTATTAATCATCTTTTTCATTTAAATTCTCTCCTTTTAACTCTCTGATCTCTTATATTGCCTAGCTGTATTAAGGTACAAGAACAATTTTTAATGATTTATCTCCTTTTTTCATTAAGTCAAAACCTGCTTCAAAATCTTTAAGTGGTAGTTGATGTGTCACGACCCCTTCAGTTGGAAAATCTCCATTTTGTATGCCATTAATCACAAGTGGATAGCAGTAAGGTCCTAAATGACTACCCATTAAGTCTAGTTCTTTACGGTCTGAGATAATACTCCAATCAACTGTTACTGGATCACCAAATACAGAGAACTCAACAAATCTCCCTAATTTTCTTATAGCGCTTAATCCTTGTTCAACAGATTTAGGATGACCAGTTGCTTCAATATAAGTATCGCAACCGTAACCTTCTGTCATCTCTTTAATTTCTTTTACAACATCTACTTTAGATGGATTCATTACAATGTCAGCACCAAATTGCTTAGCCAATTCTAAACGATCATCTTTCATATCAAGTACTACCAATGTTTCAGCGCCTGATTTTTTGGCAGCCCCAATCATACCTAACCCAAGTGTCCCAGCGCCAGATAATACAACAAAATCTCCTAACTTGATGTTTGCGCGTTGTACGGCATGTAAACTACAAGCATATGGTTCGATAAGAATTGCTTTTTCAATCGGTAAATCTTCAGGTACTTTATAATTAATTGCTTCTTTAGTGAATTTCATGTATTCTGCCATGCCACCATTCACATTATTTTGGAAGCCATATAAATCGTGTTTTTCACACATCCAATACTCTCCGCGTTTACAGAATCTACATTCCCAACATGGTACGATTTGTTCAGAAATCACACGATCGCCTATGTCAAAGTCAGTCACGTCATCGCCTTTTTCTACAATTCGTGCAATAAACTCATGACCTGGTATCATTGGTGCTTTGATATAAGACGGTTGTGTTTCGTCACCCCAAAAGCTTGGCGCCCCACCATATGCTTTAATATCTCCTGCACAAATACCACATGCTTCAACTTTTACGATAATTTCTTTTGAATTTTCAATAACCGGCGTATCTACAGTTTCATATTTATATTCACCTGGTGCATAAGCTACAACTGCGTTCATTTTGTCTGGATAATTTTGATTTGCCATATATAACAACCCCTTTTTCTTTTAGGAAACGCTTTCATTTATAGTTATTATTCTAATATACATTTTCGTTTATTTCAAATATTTTTTCGTTTATTTTCGTTTTATCTTTCTTTTGTTTTTTTTATAAAAAATTGTGTTAAACTGAACTATGAGATTAAGAAGGATGTGAATCATATGAAAATGTACGCAGATGAACGACGGGAACATATATACACTTACATAAAGTCACATAAGCGAGCTACGGTAAAACAGTTGTCAGATTATCTAAGCGTGACAGAAGCAACTGTTCGTAGTGATTTAAGACTTTTAGAAAGTGAAAATAAACTCACACGTACACATGGCGGCGCAAAAGTTAATAATAATATGAATTCAAAATTAAACTTTTCTTACCGCCTATCACAAAATCATCATGAAAAACATAAAATTAGTCAATACGCTCTAAATAAAATTGAACCACAACAATGTATACTTATTGATGCAAGTTCAACTACCTATGAACTCGCTAAATTAATATCAGAAACGACTATGGAGCTTACAGTTATAACCAATGGCTTAGAAAATGCTGTACTTCTAAAAGAAAACCCTAATTTAACCGTACTTGTAGTTGGAGGGTTTGTTTCCCAAGATTCAAATGCAATTACTGGAAATATCGATTCTCAAATTTTAGAAATGTATCATATCGATTATTTCTTTTTATCAGCAAATGGTTTTACATTGGAAAATGGTTTAACGGATTTCTCATTACCAGAAGTTCAATTGAAGAAGCAAATGGTTCAAGAAAGCGAAAAAGTTATCGCACTTATAGACCAAAGTAAATTTGATGTTTCATCCACACTTTCTTTTGCCAAAATTAACGATATTACTGAAGTTATTACTGATAAAAAACCAAATCGAAAATGGACAGAAAATATGCCTTTCAAATTAACTGTTGTTTAGTTAGTGGTTGCTTTCGTATAACATTAAAAATAAGCTGTATCCATTAGGAAAGTAACTCAATTCCTAACGATACAGCTTATTTTTATATTAAATCCATGAAACTGTTTATATGCCTCCAGTCCATCCAACATTTGTAAAGACATATAATATAAATGATCCGACTATAATCCAAATTAAAAACAATGGCGCCATAAATTTAAACCACGAACTAAAGTTCGCTTTGGCAATCGCAATTGCACCGACTGTTGCACCGAGCGTAGGTGTGATTAAATTACCTAAACCACCTCCAAAGGATAATGAAGTTAAAAGTAATTGATCATTCACACCTAGCGTGTGCGTCACTGGCTGTAATATCGGAACCATAACACTCATTAATCCTGAACCAGAAGGTACCAAGAAATTAAACACACTCGCAACTAAAAATATTAAAATTGAAACGACACCTGCTGAAGATCCATCGAGTTGTGTTGTTAACCCATTTACTATTGTGCTAAGTATTTTTCCTTTTTCTAAAATCACACTAATGGTATTAGCCATAATAATAGCAAATGCTACAACTAACATAGGCTTGGCGCCGGCTAGAAAACCATCTACCATTTCACCTGAACGCTTACGCTTTACTAAGTAAGCAATCACAAAGCTAATGCCAAATACAGTTATAAATACGCCATTACCATATTTTTCTGTCCATTTAAGCATACCGTTACCTACAGCTAAGATAATAGGTGTAAAAATGACTAGACTAACAACCACCACATCTCTCCAATTAATCAATCTATCTTGAATATTCATTTCATCATTTGATGATTGTGTCATGTGCTTCTGCCAAGATGTTGTATTCATCAAACTTTTGTTTGGATTTTTAATGACTCTTCTTGCATACCAAACAACGTATAACATTGTAACTAATAAAAACACTACATACATAATCGCTCTGCCACCATACCCAGAATATAAAGCGACTTCAGGGTAAACAATTTGCCCAATTTTTGCCATACCTGAAGGAGAAACAGAAAATGCCATATATAATGGGAGAAAGGTCATGGCAAGCGCAATAATTGGGTCTAATTTTAATCTTTTAGCCAAAATAACGCCTAGCGTAACAAAGACAATCATTTGGTCGCCACCTACAAAAAAACCTATAAATGCCATTAATGAAAACAACCCAATAATTAATGGTAAAGCACCAGCATGTTCAAATTTATATATCATATAATTGGTTAGTTTTGTCACTGAATCCAACTGCAATATACCACCTATAGCACCGCCAACAAATAATAATAAAGTCACTGTTTGAGCAGACTGAATGCCTCCGTTTAAAATCAAAGTAATAGCATAAAATGGATTAACGGGGTTTTGTGAAATAGCATGGTAAGTACCTTGCACAATTTCGCCACTCTTTGTAGTATCAAACTCACCTGCCGGAATAATGTATGTCAAAATACATGCAAACATCATCATCATTAACATCATTAATAACACATGTGGTAATTCGAATTTTCTTTTTTCTTTTGTTTTTATTTTGGTTTTTTCAACCTCTTTTTGCGACTGATATCTACGCTGATGTGAAGTTGCACCATATTCAGACATCTCTTTTCACTCCTTAAAATGAGATAAAATAAGTTCATTTCGCTAAGTTTATCTATTTGTTATCTTTGAATGACTATATCTATTTTCCTTGAAAGGAATACCAAGATGATCACGTAATGTATCTCCGTCATAGGATTGTGTATAGTAACCTTTTTCTTCTAATATAGGTAATACTTTATTTAAAAATTCATCATATATTTCTCCATAAACATGTGGGCCAAATATAAATCCATCTGCTGCCCCTTGTTCAAACCATTCAATCATCAGTTCAGCAACTTCGTTATATGTGCCTGTAAATGGCGAACGCCTTACCGTTTCTTCTAGTGCAACTTGTCTTAAAGTTAAATTTTGTGATTTGGCACGTTCAGCAATTGCATCTGTTGTAGCACGAAAACTATTTTTGCCTACTTCACCTAATTCAGGAAACGGTGCATCGAGTTCATATTGACTGAAATCATGATGATCATAATATCTTCCTAAGTAATCTAAAGCTTCTTCAATTGTAGCCAACGATTTAATTTCATTAAATCGCGCTTCTACTTCATCTTTATCTTTTCCAATGATTGGCGCAAGTATAGGATAGACTTTAATATGTTCTGGATTTCTTCCAAACGCTTGAGCTTGATCCTTAATACTGTCATAGTTACGCTTGGCAATATCAAGTGATTCCCCTAATGTAAATACGGCGTCTGCATACTTTGCAGCATATGCTTGTCCTTTCGGTGAAGCACCTGCCTGAAATATAACAGGTTGTCCTTGTTCTGAACGACTCGCATTTAAAGGCCCTTTAACTTGGAAAAATTGACCATTGTAATCTAATGTATGCATTTTACTTTTATCAACATATTCACCTGTCTCAACATCGAACATAAATGCATCATCTTCGTAAGAATCCCATAATCCTTGAACTACTTGGATATGTTCTTCTGCGATATCATACCGAATATCATGTTCTGGATGATCTCCTTTACTATAATTATCAGCACTTCCCGCTAAAGGTGACGTCACAACATTCCAACCGGCACGACCATTACTTAACTTATCAATAGTTGAAAGTTGTCTTGCAACTGTGAATGGCTCACTGTACGAAGTTGAAATAGTTCCTACTAACCCGATTTGTGTTGTTATCGGAGCAAGTGCTGCTAAAAAAGTTAATGGCTCATGCCTATCTAAAAAGTGTGGTATCGATTTTTCATTTATATATAACCCATCTGCTACAAAAACAAAGCTAAACCCAGCTTGTTCTGCTTTACGTGCGATATCCAATTGAAAATTAAAATTTGTACTTGCATCACTAGGTACTTCATCCGATTTCCAAGCATGCATATGACTACCAGGGCCATTCAACATAATTCCTAAATCTATCTTTTTATTAGTCATTTTACCCCTTCTTTCAAATTCTCTTTATTGTAAATTTGTGCTAACTGTTCTAATGTTTTTAAACGTAATGCATGATTTTTCACTGGCATATGAAACATAAACTCATCAACGTGATTATCAATATTTAATTCTTGAATCTGTTGTTGTATTGATTCAGCTGTACCATTAAATACTTCTATTTGTTGCGCTTCTATTTCAAAATGCTCTGAACTTTGCTTTTTAAAATCCTCAATTTGATGCTTACTACTTAACGTTAACTTACGCCCATCATTAAAATGCAACACATAATTTGTTCTTCCTTCTTCAATTAAGGCGCTATCTTCATCGTTCTCCGATACGACAGCAGCTAACGCGACGATTATTTTCCCTTCAGGATAATGGGCTTTATATGTACTGATTGCTTTGTGTAAAAGCGCCTGATCAGAATTTAAAAAATAAGCATAAATAAAACCAACTTTTTCATCAGCTGCAAAACATGCTGAACGCTCACTTCCCCCTAAAAGAAAGACTTGCGGTTTCTGAATTTCTTCATTACGGATTGTTGTTTTTAAATTTGAATAGGCATCTACTTCTGAAAATGTTTCATTATTAAATTGATTGAGTCGATGAAATTTATCGTTGAAAGATGTAGGTATGTCCTTGATATCTTCTTGCAAGGCTTGGGTAGCTAACGGAAAACCACCAGGTGCTTTACCAATACCTAAATCAACTCTTCCTGGAGCAATATGGCTAATAAAATGAAACTGCTCAATCACTTTGAATGGGCTATAATGCTGTAACATAACGCCACCAGAACCAACTCTTATATGGTTTGTTTGATTTAATAAATGCGTAACTAATATTTCAGGACTTGTCCCCACTACTTCATTTATATTATGATGTTCTGCCACAAAATATCTTGTATAATTTAACTTTTCTGCTACTTGTGCTAATTCAACGGTTCTAGATAAGCCTGTATTAACTGATTCATTATCGTCTATTGGACTTTGGTCAAGAATACTTATAGCTGTCATAAACAGCCCCCCAATCATTTTCTGAAAATTATATTAATTGTAATCTTAGACGTACTTCTTGTTTTTGTCAAGTATCCTTATCGATTTACTATGTTTTAAAAAGTGATGCCCACAGACCATTGTTCTCTCTCATTATCGATAAATGACGATACTAAAACGACACTAATTTTTAGCCCATACATGCTTTATTGCATAAAAAAAGAGACCCGATTGGATCTCTGATTGCCTACAAAGAGCAATGAGCTCTTGTATTCTTAAGCACAACAGATGGCCGGGTCTCTCAAAGTATGAAAATCAACATTGATTTCATATGTTTGCTATCATAATATTAAATTTTACATATACTATAGAACTCAACGTCATTTTTTTAATATGACCATCCTAATGTATGTTCTACTACGTTTTCATTTTCAATATTATCAATATCTATCATAGATTCTGAAATATTTCTTGAATGGTAACCAATACGTTCTAAGATAGCTATCATATCTAGATATAACAAGCCACCTTCTAACGTACACTCTCCTGAACTTAAACGCTTAATATGTTTTTTTCGGAGATCATGCTCAAGTGAATAAGAGTCATTACTTAAACTTACTATTTCATCTTTTTTAACTCTGTCATACACACTAAACATTTCAACTGTCTTTTCAAGAGACGCATTGACATGATTATATAATTTTTCAATACTTCTTTCTGCCTTCTCAGAAATCTGTATTGAGTCTGCTTCTTTTTTCTTTAAATCTAGTAAATACGCTTCAGTCAAACTCGCTACTTTTATAAACGTTCGATTTACGTCGAATAGTACAGACATTCTTTCTGCATCTTGTTTCGATATCTTTTTCTCTGAAATTTTAGTTAAATATTGTCTTACATTTTCATACATGCTTTCTACAGCAGCACGCTTTTGGAGTATCTCTTTTTCTGTTTTTCCATCACAATTTTTTATGTTTTCGAACATATCGAATGTCATTCTGCCTATGTTTTGAATTTCATCTTGTGCTTCTTGCAAAGCTATATTAGGCGCTCTATTAATTAAATTTTTATCTAATACTCTTGGCTTATATTTTTCATTCAAATCTTCACCTGGCACTAATTTCGTCACAATCCAAGCTAAAACAAAGATAAATGGTAATTGAATCAGTGTATTTGTTACGTTGAAAGTACCATGTGCAAAGGCGATTACCATTTCAGGTTTTAAATTCATGGCACCTTGCATCCACTCAATTACTAATTGAAATAGTGGCAAGATGATTAAGAATATCGTCGCGCCTATAACATTAAATAATACATGAACCAAGGCCACACGTTTTGCTGCTAATGATCCAGCTAAACTGGCAAGAATTGCAGTAATTGTCGTACCAATGTTATCTCCCAACAATACTGGTAAGGCACCGTGTAGACTAATCAAGTCATTAGCAAAGAACCCTTGTAAAATACCGATTGTGGCACTTGAACTTTGTATAATAACTGTTAAGACTGTTCCAGCTAACACACCATAAATTGGATTAGAAGACATATCTAACATAATTTGTTTAAAGGAATCTAAATTAGCTAATGGTTTTACTGCACCGCCCATTAATTCTAAACCATAGAACAATGCACCGAAACCAAATAAAATCATGCCTATATTTTTAACTTTGCGTTTTTGTATAAAGAAAATTAAAAACGCACCAATGGCTAAAATAGGCAACGAATAGGCACCAATATCAATACCTATAATAAATGCAGTAACCGTAGTACCAATATTCGCTCCCATAACGACGCCAATAGCTTGACGCATTGTCATAAAACCTGCACTAACAAGACCTATAGTAATAACTGTAGTACCTGAACTACTTTGAATTAAAATTGTCACAATCATACCTGCTAGTACACCCATCAAAGGGTTACTCGTAAAGGTATTTAATATACTTCTTAATCTATCACCAGCAGCAGCTTGTAAACCGTCGCCCATTTGTTTAATACCATATAAAAAGATTCCCAATCCACCTATAAAAGTAAATATAATCTCCATTACAGAAGAGTCCATCGTCACACCTCTTTAAAATATTTGTAAACTATGTGAATTATAACTAATTTTTGTTAAGCTAATGTTAATTTCTAGTTAAAATTAGAATCTAATTTCTAAATAATTTTGTAATCTTATTTCAACAGGCGTTTATTCGCATTTCAAAGCCCGTCATTACAACCCTGACAGTAATATGTACATTTATAAAAATTATGTCTATTTAATGAAATATCTAAATATTGATTAAATGCTTATCCAAAATAACATTAACAATATAGAATAGAACTTGTCATATTTTCAAATCTTCGCTACTATTAAAAAGAATTTAACGAAGGGAAGATTTATATTGTGATCACTGCTTATAAACATACACGTACACAAGAGGTTGTGACATCTACTTTAGACCATAACGCATCATGGATTAACGTTATAGACCCAAATTGGGAAGAAATAGAACAATTAATGACCTTATATCATATACCTGAAGATTTTATTAAAGACCCACTAGATACTGAAGAAAGTTCACGTATTGAATATGATGAAGATACACGCTATTCTCTTATTATTCTAGACTTACCTGTTGTCAATGATACAAACCTTAAAGTGCTGTCTTTTACCACGATTCCTTTAGGTATTATTATTGGTAATCAAAAAATAATTACTGTATGTAATATTGAAAATGAGTTTCTCGAAAAATTCAGCCAGCAAAATATTAATTTACATTTTCACAGTCGCTTCGCACTCAATATTTTATTAACTATTGCGAATCATTACAATAGAAATCTTAGATTATTGAACAAAACGAGATTACGTATAGAGCGTGATTTAAAAAATAATGTTACAAATAAGCAATTATATAACTTAATGGAAGTTGAAAAGAGTTTAGTTTATTTCTTAGCTGCACTCAAAGGCAATGAAACAATTATCAAAAAACTTTTTAGAGTACCTGCAATCAAGCGGTTTGAAGAAGATGAAGCGTTACTTGAAGACTTATTAATTGAAAATAACCAAGCTTTGGAAACGACGCGATTATATACAGACATATTAGAAAGCATTACTACTTCGTATGCATCATTACTTTCAAATGAAATGAATAACACTATGAAAACACTAACACTATTCACTGTATTTTTAACGCTACCGACCCTAGTATTTAGCTTTTTTGGAATGAATGTTCCATTACCTATCGATGAACATAGTTATATTTCTTGGATTATCGTAATCGGTATTTCACTAACAATTGTTTCTTTAGTCGGCGCATTTTTATGGCGTAAACAAAAATTTTAATAAAAAGAACTAAAGACAATTTATCTTTATTTTTTATAAAAACACACCCCTAAAATGAATGATACCATTCAACTTTAGGGGTGTATCTTAAATTATTGTTTATCCGTAATCACACATATTTTTTTCTGAAAGACAAAGCATACGTTACAACAAATGTAACTATAAAAGTAATAGCTATACCTATGCCATAATGTAACCATCCGTGATTCACACCACTGATGGAAATGAACCCTGGTAAACCTGCAGTTCCTAATGCGATCGCTTTTACTTTAAAAAATGATATATAGGCTGCACCAATTCCAGAACCTATAATTGCTCCAATAAATGGGTATCTTAATTTTAAGTTCACTCCAAACATTGCAGGTTCAGTAACACCTAATAATGCTGAAATACCTGCAGCAGAAGCTATCCCTTTTAATTTCTTATTCTTTTTTATAATTAGAAAAGCAGCAAGCGCAGCTGCGCCTTGTGCCACATTTGACATCGTTGCTATCGGGAAAATAAATGATCCGCCGGTCGTTGCGTTATCAGCAATGAGCTGAGTTTCAATTGCGATAAAGCTGTGATGCATGCCTGTTATCACAATAGGTGCATATAACAGTCCAAATATTAGTCCTCCAATTGCACCGCCGAATTCATATAACCACGTTAAACCATCTGAAAGCCAGTAACCCAATGTTCTTGTTATAGGTCCAACAAATAAAAATGTTATAAAAGCGGTAACTAATATTGAGATTAAAGGTGTCAATAAGTTATCTAACACCGTTGGCACGACCTTACGCAATCCTTGTTCTAATTTAGCCAATATATAAGTTGCTACTAACATAGGTAATACTTGTCCTTGGTATCCGACTCGATTAATTTCTAACCCAAATAAATGCCAGTGAGGGATTGATTTTCCTAATTCAACCGCTTTAGGATAATCGTATGCGCTCATTAGTTCTGGGTGAACTAGAATCATCCCTAGGGCAGCCCCTAAAAACGCATTACCGCCAAAACGTTTTGCTGCGCTAAAACCAATTAAAATTGGTAGCAACGTGAAAGGTGCATTAGCAAATATATCAATCATTTCTGCTAAGCCTTTAAATTGGCTATGTACCTCTATTAAAGAATGATGATTATAAAATATACCTGGCGCTGTTAAAATATTATTAATACCCATTAACAAACCACCAGCTACAATTGCTGGGATAATAGGTACAAATATGTCTGATAACATTTTCACAAATTTTTGGAATGGGTTCATGCTCTTATTACCTTCAGATTTCACCTCTGAAGTTGTCGATGCTTCTTTTCCTGTGATTTTTTCCAATTCTGCGAACACCTTATTTACAGTACCTGAACCTATGATAATTTGGTACTGACCTCCTGTAGCAAAGGTGCCTTTTACTACTTCCATTGATGATAAACTTTCTTCATCAATCAAACTTTCATCTTTGAGCACAAGACGTAATCTCGTGGCGCAATGTGCCATTGCATCAATATTATTCTCTCCGCCAATCGCATTTAAAATACTCTCAGCTGATTTTTTATAATTCATAGTTTAACCTCCCAATAACGAAACCGGTTCCAAATTCCTTTACTATTATTGTAACCGGTTCCAAATTAGAACGCAATATTTTTTGAAATTTTGATGATTTTTAAGCTTTATTATTTATCCAAGAATCTCAATGTCCTTTTTGCTAATATCGCTATAATACTGGCTTATTTTAAAAATAAAATAGTCTTTGAGTTTGTTAATACTTTCCAACGTATCTAGCCCATTTTGTAAATGAATTAGCCATGACCTAGCTGGACAAGCCGTATTATAAAACTCTTTATGGATTCTTACCGTGGTTCTATTAACAGGTAAATGATATTTCTTTAATATTGCAGCAGCTAACCAGAAACTAACTTCTTCTACCTTCATAAACTCATTATCATTTAATACACCATTTATTTTAGATTGGCATCGTTCTATCCCAATATAGTGGGTATTCGCAAACTTATCTCCACAGTGCCATTCCGTATAATGTGTTGGATGAAACCAATAACAAGTCGTTTGATCAACATAAACACTTGCCCACCCTTTTTCTAACTCATCTTGGTCGATTCTTTTTTTTAACCAAGTGATATATGCTTTTGCTGTATAATTTTCTGCATCATCATGAAGTACCACACCTAATATATCTCTTTTCAATTCTGTGATTGTCTCAGTTAGATTAAAATAATCAGAATATATATGTTCCATAAGCCACTCTCCTATTATTAAAATTTCTTACCATGAACCACTTAAATTTATCTATAAAATAATTAAGGACGTATACAATTTAATTTATCAGACGAAATCAACTGCCAAAATAGGAAAAAAGTTATATTTAATATGTTAATATTCACAACTATTTATTATATAATGTAATTTAACTAATATATCAATACACTATTAGGAGTTGCTAGATTAAATGGAACATGCCACATTATGTATCCACGAGTTTTTAACTACAAACACTCGCCGTTGTATCAATCAAGTGATATTGTTATTTTCTTTAAAAGGTCAGATAGATATCAATATAAACGGTAAACAAGGGTCGTTTGATAGTAATATCGTCATCATCAATCATAGTGATCTGTTTCGTATCACACATGCAGAACAACTTGTTGAGTTAAAAATCCCTATTCAACAAATCATCCCGCTAAATCAATTGTTTTTTAATTGCCATTATGATGTTAAAGTTTTAAATTCATCAGAATATTTAAAGCATTTAATTTTAAATATGATTGAAAAATTAAGTGACCATAGCACAATAGAGCTACCACAATTAACTGAAATCATCGCTATCTTAGAACAAGAAACTAAAAAATCAAATGATTATTTTTACATACCAAACATCCAATCTGATAATGAACTGTTAAATAAAATATCAGAATATATTAAATGTCATATCACTCGGCCTATCATGTCTAAAGAAATTTCTGCTACTTTTTATATTTCTGCTTCATACATTTCAATTTTGTTTAAAAAGTATTTAGGGATCAGTTTTAAACATTATATTACAAGTTTAAAAATTGCCATTTCGCTTTCAGAGGTTATGAACAGTAATAAAACGATTTACACTATTTCAGAAAATATGGGGTTCAATCATTACGCAAATTACACGCAACAATTTAAAAATTATCTAAATTTAACACCCATCTCGTATAGAAAAAGGCTAAACTTACTACATCATAAGTCTGTTAAATTATTAACTACTGATGTAAGCGATTATTCATGTTATTTTAAATCACAATTAATTGATAAACCTCAGACGTTTAATATACAAACAATCAATTTAGATTACCTAGAATACGATGACTCTGCGAAGCAACCTACTGTTTTTATTCATATAGATAGTATTATGGATGTTATTCAAACAAATTTAAATCAAAAGCTTAACTTTAGCGATCTTAGCAATTGCTATTTGCTCATAAATAACATTAGCAATCTTGCATTAGAGACATTAAATTTAAATGGCATTGTCAATTTTATCGATACACTGTTTTCTCAGTGTATGGGTGTGGTCATTAAAATTAAATCCATAGAACAATACGAAAAAGTCGAACAAGTTATCTCTCAATTCCTTATATTTAAACCAAAGTATCATAACCACAATGAGATGTATCATTTTATGATTCTATTCGATACAGAATATCTTTCTTTAAACGATGTAAATCGTTTGTATATCAGAGCTAAAAGTTTAAGTATTAATATCAAATTAGCTATAAATATTGAAGGTGTACTTAACCAAACGCAAAACCTCAATCATACAATTACACTTTTACATAGATTTAATTTTGACTTCAATTTTATCGATATAGAACGAAATGATGTCCGAGCTATGGTGCATAAATATAGCAATCGATTTGACAATATTTCAAATTATCAAGATTATTATGAAATATTCATCGCTATATCCAAGTTGAAGCCTTCCAAATGTGTATACACAAAGATTACGAAAAATTATTTTACTCAACGCGACCCCAAAACCCCTTTAGGGGTATCAGAAATGATGCAACATTTTTTATTTTTAATAAAAAATGGGGCTGCTATAGGTTATGAATTAATGTCTAAAAATGGCTCAGATATTGCTTTAATGAATCAACATGGCATTTATGAACCTATTGTTTATATCTTTCAGTTCTTGAAACCATTTTATAATAAACCTGCTCTGATACAATCTAATTATTTAATTACAAAAGATAAGCTTGGTATACACTTATTATTATTTAATTCAAAACAACACACTACAGAAAAAACACAAAAATTCATATTAAAAAAACAATCATCTATTTCAAAATCGATTTTGTTTATTCGTACTTTAAATAGAGAACATGGTTTTATTGCTTACGCATTGCCGCCTATTTTTAATAATACTTTTATCGAGCAATCGCTTTTACGAAACATTGAACGTTCAAACATGCCAAAATCTGAATTACGGCATACTACGTTCCCTAATAGTCCAATAGAATTTGATATAGGACACGACGAAGTCAAATACATGCTTTTAACGCCTACGCATAAGTAACAATTTTTATATAATACAGTCAATAAGAAATAAGGCGAAATTCGTACAATTGTTTTTAAAAGTACACTCTTTACTTCTTCTTCAATTGCATTATCCTAATATTTTAGATATAACTGAAGTAAAGGTATATAAAGGAGAATCTTATTTTGAAAAACAATAAAATGTTTGCAATTATTATCAGTGCTATTATGGTTATTGTAGCAATTGTCTTAGTTATCATGATGGTTTCAGGCGGACAAAAAGAAACATATTTCGGCTACATGAAAAATAGTACAACAGCTGAAAAAGTGGTGAGTGAGAAAGACCATAAAGTAGAAGAAAATGTAAAAATACCTTCTGAATCAGGATTTAACCCTAAAAAAGGCGACTTCGTCAAATTAACTAAGTCTGAAAATGAAGACGACTATAGTAAAATGGAAGTAGTCGATCACGATGATGTACCACATGGTTTAATGATGAAGATCCATGACATGGACATGAAAGGCATGTAATATAAAATTAATTTAATAGCATTCTATTTATGGCTGGTGCGTTCATTAATGCTCCAGCCATAAATATGATATAGACAGTAGCTAATGTGTTGAAGCATAAACATATAGCACCATTCCACTTTTTAACTTCCCTGTAGACGCTAGATAACGAAACTTATTTAAAATTATCTATTTTATTTCTAGTATTT
This sequence comes from Staphylococcus sp. GDY8P131P, assembly GCF_017891975.1. Taxonomy (NCBI): domain Bacteria; kingdom Bacillati; phylum Bacillota; class Bacilli; order Caryophanales; family Staphylococcaceae; genus Staphylococcus; species Staphylococcus sp. GDY8P131P. The sequence goes on along the minus strand of NZ_JAESKF010000020.1, from coordinate 163,811 downwards.
ATATAAAAAGCACTGAATAGCTCATTTTGCTATTCAGTGCGAAAATGTCAGAATTCAATTTTTTAATTATATAGATTTTAAATAGGCTTGGCCTTTTTCTTTATCATAAGCGTTTTCCCATTTTGCGATAACAATAGTAGATAAAGCATTGCCTAAAACGTTAACACAAGTTCGTACCATATCTAATAATCTATCTATACCAATAATCAGCGCTAAACCTTCCGCTGGTAATCCCATAGAAGTTAGCGTTGTAATAAGCACGACAATGGATACGCCTGGTACGCCTGCCATACCTTTAGAAGCTACCATTAAAGTGACCATAAGCATTATTTGTTGTCCGATTGACATGTCTATACCATACATTTGCGCAACAAATAATGCTGCTATAGATTGATATAATGCAGAACCATCAAGGTTGAAAGTATATCCGATTGGCACTACAAACGATGTAATGTCTTTTGGTGAACCAAAGTTCTCCATCTTTTTCATTATGATTGGTAATACAGATTCAGAACTAGACGTAGAAAATGCCAATACCAATTCATTTTTTAATATTTTAATAATAGAGAAAATACTAATACCACACATTCTAGCTACAATACCTAATACCACAATAACAAAGAACACCATGGCACCGATAACTACTAATAATAATTTTAATAATGGTAGTAATGCTGCGGCGCCAAAAGTCATTATGGTTGTACAAATAAATGCGAATACACCAATTGGAGCTAATTTCAATATTTTATTTATCATCCAAAATATAGCTTCTAATGAACCATTTAAAAAGTCCTTAACTGGTTGCGCTTTTTTACCAATGGCTGATAATGCAATACCAAAAAATACTGCAAAGAATATAATCGGTAATAATTCTCCTGCGGTTAAAGCTTCAAAAAAGTTTTGCGGTACAATGTTTACAATTGTATCGATAAAATGGTTGCCATATGTAGATTCTTCAGCAGCTTTCGCTGAGGATTCATATGTTGAAATATCACCTTTTGGTAGTTTATCAGGATTTAATCCACTACCTGGTTTAAATATATTTGCAAAAAGTATGCCTAGTCCAATAGCAACTGTTGTTATTATTTCAAAATATAAAATTGTTTTAAAACCGTAACGTCCTACTGTTTTAGATTCACCTAAGTTTGAAATAGACAACGCTAGTGAACAAAAAACAACTGGAATTACAATCATTTTTATTAAATTCAAGAAGATATCGCCAAAAGGCTTAATATAATTTGCAATCTCATCATGTCCATAAAGTAATAGACCTACGATAATACCTAATACCAATGCGATAATAACTTGCATTGGCAAACTTATTCTTCTTATTATTGCCATGATGTTACTCCCCTCTTCTGACATTGCTTAATTATATCAAAATATTTTTTGTTTAGATATAAATTTTTTTGATAAAATTTATAATATTACATTTATATTTTATTATTACTCTATTTATATATATATAAGTAACATTAACCTTTTGTCTAATCCCTAAAAAATCTAGTTGAGTATTAAAGCAATACATAAATAGAAGAGATTTCAACATACTATAATTTCACGTTTCAGCGCTTAAAATCACTTCTCTTTTAGTTATTTTTATATTTGTGTAACATAAATAATCAGTACTATTTTTTAATATTCGTTTCACTTCAAGCGTGAATAAATTGTTATATTACAATATCATTTAACATTCGTTATAGTAAGTAGAAAATCTATGTTATGTGGCTTAAGTTGTAATAAAGTAAGCAATGGATTGAAAGAATAGAAAGTAAAATCTATTTATTATAAAAAATAAACCTGATACATCAATCGATGTCTCAGGTTCTTTTATGATATTGACAGTGGTTGACTAGATTGAGTATGTGAAATAATGATTCCACTCCTCATACTTAAATTAATCATCCGCACGATTTAAAGTTTCCTTTAATGCTTTATCAAAGTCAGTACGTACGATAGGCCCAATTCTATTTTGATATTTATCACCATTCAAAATAAACCCTTCTTTTGTGATATACATCATTTCAATAATTTCTCTCATAAATGGATTGAACCGTCCTATTAATGAAATCATTAGTTTATTTAATGGGATGATGCGCTTTTTATAATTTGTAATTTTACGAATCTTATGAATGATCTCTTTCCCTGAAATGGGATTACTTCCTGGTATATTCCAATTTTCTTCGTATGAAGTTTCTTTTTCTGCAATATTTACAATCATTTTGGCAGCATCTGGTAAATAAATATACTCACGAGACGTTTTCAAATTTCCAATGAAAATTGTATGTTTATTATTTAATACGCCATCTATTGTGGGCTGTAAATATGTGTTTTGAGCACTAGGTCCAAAATAATCAGGTAATCTAACAATTAATGGCTTTGCTTTAGTCCATTTATTTTTATCAAAAATCAAATTTTCAAATTGAAGTCGTATTGCACCTTTTTTCGTATTTGGAAGTTTTGGATGATTTTCATCTCCTTGCGCACACTGACGGCCATATACATATATACCATCAATAATCACTATTTTTTTCTCTAACTTATCTGCTACCTGCATCACGTTTTCTCCGATAATAGGTAATTTCGATTTCATTTCTTGATAAGGTACGTTAGCACATTGAAATATTATATCTACATTTTCAGAAGCTTCTAATATGCTTTGGTAATTAAATATATCGCCTAGTGCATAAGTGAGATTAGCGTTATTATGTTTTTTAATTAAAGTTTCTAGTTTGCGTTTAGATCGCCCAAAAGCAATTACTTGTATATTACGTTGTAGCAATTCATAAACTAACGCTTGACCTGTACCGCCAGTCGCCCCTAAAACAATAACTTTATTCATGTTAACACTTCCTTTTTGTTAGTGATCAATCAATAAATAAACTTCCAAAAAAATAAATAACCATTTCAAATGATTATTTATTTAAATTACGATTTATCAAACTAGGTAAATTTATAAACTGAGAAATATTACATAATATACCTCTCGCTAAAAAAGTAGTAACTTCGTTTTCTGGGTTGTTCACATTTTCATTTTCAAATCTTTTTAACGCATAATCTCTAATTTTTAATAAACCTGTTCTAACTGTATTTTGTATATTTTCTTCTGTCACCGAAAACGCGATCACTTGAATATTAACTTCATTAGGATATTTATTAGAAATCGTTTCATAAGCCGTAATCATATCTTCTACAATATCTGCGTTATTAGATTTAATTTGTTCAAAACTTTCTATAATTCTTTCAAATGCTTGATTTAAAGCCGCAATAAATAATGCTTCTTTTGTTTTAAAAAATTTAAAAACATAGGGTTGCGAAATACCCGCTATAGTCGCTATATGTGCCGTTGTAGTTTTAAAGTAACCATTCTTCGAAAACGCTATTAAACTAGCTTCTAAAATTTCATTTTTTCGTTTCATGCTATTTTTATTTTCCATTTCGGCTCTGCCCCTTTATTTATTGATTGATTAATAAATAATATAAACCTAATAATATTATAATGCAAATTATACATATTAATATTAAAAATAAACTATAAAAGTAAACTATTAGATTCACTTTTACTTTTCACTTAATATATTTACCTCTCATTAATAAAAAATGGCTGACACCCTATATAAATAAGGAATCAGCCAACTTTATATTGCTTTTGCTCTAATCAATAAAATGATAACATCATTAAACAAATAACTTTTTAATCTTTAGGTTTATATTTCTCTTTAAACGTATTATGTTTTGCATCTTTTACATTTTTCTTAGTTTCTTCATCAAAACCTTGTACTAATATCCCCTTAAATGTGCTAACTGGTTGCACAACATAAGTATGTTCTGAATCATCTTTGAATTTAACTTCCTTATAATACAATCCTTTTTTAGCACTATATAAGGTTTTTTCAGATTGGATTTTTTCTGTTAAATGCGTTTCATCCATATAATTATCAACTAATTCCAAATTTTTGTGGCCTTGATACGTCCTTAAACCGAAGAAAAATGCCACTGCTAAAACCAATGAAAGCACCAATAGTCCTAAAATTTTTAAAAACGTCTTCATCTTTAATCTCCTTTTAATAAAAACAATCAATTAAATATTTTTTCATTCACCATTAAACCCATCAACTTTTTGTTAAAATACATAATATTCATATTATGAATGATAATAAATCATTTATAAAGTATTATATCTTTTTGTAACAAAATGTTCTTAAATTATGACTTTAATAAGTGATTAGATTTATTTCAAACAACGAATAAACGTACATTTTTGTTTTAATTTTTCAGATGGTATGTACTTGTATTAAGGTTGAATTTCTTTTAAATAAGCAATATTCAATATGTCTACTCAGATAATACTTAAATAATAGTATAAAAATATTATGAATAAGGTGCACAACAGTTCCTTGACAATGTTCGTGGTTCATAATAAGGTTAAATTTCAAAAGGGGTGATTAAATGGAGGAAAAAATTAGCTACTTAGAAAAACAACTGTGCTTTCTTTTTTATGTTTCTTCTAAAGAAATTATAAAAAAATATACTACCTATTTAAAAGAGTATGATTTAACATACACTGGCTATATTGTTATGCTCGCTATAAAAAATGATGAAAAGATAAACATTAAAACACTTGGTCAACGTGTTTATCTTGACTCAGGGACACTAACACCTTTACTAAAAAAATTAGAGAAGAAAGGATATGTTAGTAGAACACGTGAGATTGATGATGAACGTAATTTACAAATCGCACTTACAGACCAAGGTGCTGAAATTCAAGAGGCATTATCCCATGTTTCTAGAAAAGTTTTTAGTGAATTCGATATGGATATTGAAGAAGCTATTCACTTAAAAGAAACTCTACAAAACTTCGTAAATAAAAATTTTAATAAAGAACTTTAATATATAAAGAGGCAAAGAAAAGTTTGGATGTTATAAATCATACATCTCATTTGAACTTATACTTGCCTCTATTTTTTTAATAAGTCATTTAAATATAATACTTTCAATATTTTGCGAATATCCTTCCATTACACTATGATGAAATTGAAATATAAATTACTTTTAACTTTCATGCTTTGACTTTGACTTTCTTTGACTATTGTATTATAATATGAATATAAGGTTAAAGGAGAGGTGAAAAGATGATGCAAAACACTCAAAATTTTCCAACAGATATAATTGAAAGTTTACTAACTGAGCATCATGATTTTAAAGTAGATGTGTATGAATCAAATGGTGCATATCAAGTCATAGCTGAACTCCCTGGTTATAGCAAAGACGATGTCACTATTCAATTTGAAGATAAAACATTAACGATTCGCGTAACACAAACTTCTACTACAACCGAAAACCAAGATCAATACTTGATTAGAGAGCGCAATTCAAATGAACAAAGTAGACAATTTATATTTAAAAATGTAGATAAAGAAAATATCAAAGCAACAATGGAAGATGGTATTTTAAGTGTTGAATTACCAATTAATCACACAAAAACACAAATTAATATTGACTAAATTATAAACTAAATATAATTAAATTGAAGGAGAGATGTTTTTATGGCTTTCAATATGAGACCTTTTGATAATTCATTTTTCGATGTGAACCCTAGCGATTTTTTCAAAGATTTTGGACGTCAAATCTTCGATCAATTCCCAGGCAGTAGCAATATTAAAACGGATGTTAAAGAATTAGAAGACGCTTACGTAGTAGAAGCTGAATTACCAGGAATGAAAAAAGAAAATATTAATTTACAATTTGAAGATAATATTTTAACAATTGAAGGTAAACAAACCTTCGAAAATAACAAAGAAGATGAAAATGGACGTATTATCCATCAAGAACGTAGCTATAGTGATGTAAAACGACAATACCAATTTGATAATGTTGATGAAAATGGTATTAAAGCTGCGTATGAAAACGGTATGTTAAATGTTACACTACCTAAAAAAGAGAAAGAAGAATCCTCATCTTCTAACATTCAAATAGATTAATCCATCTAAAAAAGGCAACGCTTTAAAATCAAGCGTTGCTTTTTTATTTGTATTACTTTCTAGCTATTTATAAAGTAATCTAAATAAAACAACTACTATTAATGAATAGTTAACTATTTGACTATATTATTATATTAAACAGTGCTTACCTTGTTTCTTTTCAACATATGCATCATTGTTAACAAAGCAATCGTTCCAAATATAGCTAACAATATAAAAGCCAAATGACTTGTTCCTGTCATCATCGTTACATAAGATATAACAATAGGTGGGAAAAAGCCACCTAAGCCCCCCATCATAGAAACAATACCATTTGCAGAACCAGCCTCATTACTAAAGTAAAACGGTACAAGTTTAAAGATAAGCCCATTGCCTAACCCAGCACAAATACTAATGAGTAAACAACCAATTGTAAATAACAGAATATGATTTGAGATGCCTAAAATAATTGCGCCCACAATCATCAAAGAAAAATCAATCATCAATAATATAACGGCATTAAATTTGTCTCCTAATATCCCTCCCAAAGGCCTTAAAAATGTTGCTAATGCTATAAATACGCCCGACCGTAGACCAGCATCTACTTCGCTAATACCAAAGTCTTGTACAAGATAATTAGGTAAAAATAATCCAAATGCCACAAAAGCGCCAAAAGTAATAAAATACCAAAGTGATAAATAATATAATTTCAAATCTTTAAACAGACGTTTAGATTGTTCAATTAAAGGCACTTTAACCTTTTTCTCTTTTGCATCTCCAAATAAAAACATTAAAACTGCAAATAAAGCGATTACGACTAAATAACTTCTCACCGTCGTTTGCCAACCAATGATTGAAGCTATAGGTGGTGCCAAAAATGATGAAATTGCAGTCCCAATATTACCCATACCATATATACCATTTGCTAAGCCGACGCGTTCTTTAGGGAAGTATTTAGGGATAGATGTAACACCAACCGAAAACACAGCGCCACCGACGCCTAGAAAGAATCCTGAAGTCATTAACATCCCTGTTGTTTGAGCTTGACTTAAAAAATAAATTGGAAATAATAAAATAATAAAGCTACAGAAAAAGACCCATTTAGCACCTATGACATTTGTTAAATAACCAAACGGTACTCTTAAAATAGAACCGAGTATAACAGGTATTGCTAATATAATAGAGAGTTGATTCCCAGATATATTAACGTCTTGTGAAATAAAAGGTATTAACGGTGCGATAATACTCCATGCCATGAACCCCACGACTAAACTTAAAGATTGTAAAGTTAATTGAAAACCGCCACTTGCTTTGTTCATTACATTCACCTACATTTACGTTTTTTAATTAAAACACTAGTATTCTACAAATAGCCTACAATAATCATGTATTTCATTATTAAGTATTAAGGAATTAACTATGAAAGGTAAAACTGGTGTAACATTTGAGTCTTTAAAATTTTTAACATCGTAGAATACTAGCTATATAGTTAGTGTAAAATCTTTGTGAAAAAATAAACATAAGGATTATCCCTTAACTTTTGTCAAATTCCCCCTATTTCTATATTCATGAATTGATTATAAATAGTTTGTAAAATCACCCTTATATGCATAAACTTTAGTTCATATCGTCTACTTAACCTAAGGCTTTTATATAAAAAAAAGACCCGTTTGGGTCCATGCTTTTTTATGAAGCATCACTTATCAATGGATTAAATTAACATTACTGATGGCATATGTGTGTTAGCCTATACAACGCGTTTACGCAAATGTATAGTTCTAACCAATCCTTAGAGGAGACAATGAAGTCATTAAAAAACATGTGATTTCTGTCCTATTCTCGGCGTTATGGTTTTACATGAATATATTATCTAATAAACTAAAAATCAACTAGTTTTTTCTTCATCGCATATGCTACTAATTCAGGTTTCGATTTTAGTTCCAATTTTTGCATAATATGTGTCTTATGCGCTTCTACTGTTTTGACCGATACAAATAATTGTTCTGCTATTTCTTTATTACCATAGCCTTTTGCAATCAAAGGTAATATTTCAATTTCTCTTTTAGATAAAATTTTAAAAGGATCTGATGTTGAAGCTATATCTTGTGAAGTATTACTAATAAATTCATTTACAAGAGAAGTGGTTAGTTTCATATCTACATATGTCTCACCTTTATAAACAGTTCTAATTGCTAAAATGAGCTGCTCATCTGGAGCATTTTTTAAAATATAACCTTTTGCTCCATTTTTTAATACATGAAATAAGTATTCTTCATCATCATACATTGTTAATATTAAGATTTTTGTATCAGGGAAACTTTCAGCTATTTTACTGGTTGCTATTAGCCCAGATTCTCCTGGGGGCATACTCAAGTCCATCATTAATACATCCGGTTTATGTTTCATTACTTTTTGATATGCTTCTACACCATCAGCAGCAGTTCCCACAACTTCCATATCGTCCTGGTAGTTTAGAATCATAGAAAACCCTGTTCTGACAACCGCGTGATCATCTGCAATAACTATTCTCAAAATTAACTTCTCCTTACTCCCTTAAATTGGCACTTCTAAAGTCACAATCGTTCCTCTCCCAATTTGGCTATCAACATTCACTTCCGCATTAACTAATTCAGCGCGCTCATGCATGCCATAAAGCCCTAAACCAGTTCCTTGTGGTTGGTCTGTTTTAATAAATCCTCTACCTCTATCAACAACTTCAGCAATTAATCTATTATGATTATAATGTAAATCAATATCTACTTTATCGATATTAGCGTACTTAATGGCATTAAATAGTGCCTCTTGTACCACACGGTAAACAACCGTTTCAATTTCATTATCGAATCGTTGGGCATCTAAATTGGAATGATAAACAATTTTCATTCCATAATTCGATTCAACTTGTTTGAAATATGTTTTAAACGCTGCATCTAAACCTAAATCATCTAAAGAAGATGGTCTTAATTCAACAGATAAATTGCGTATATCATCTATAAGCTTGGACATCAACCCTTCGATGTGTTTTGAATCTTCAAGCAAATCAGCCATTTCTTGCTGATATTTTAATAATCTCAGCTCTACATCTATATTCAACATTTCTTGAACAACGCTATCATGCAATTCTCTAGAAATACGTTTTCTTTCATTCTCTTGTGCAGAAATTGTTTTTTGCATCATCTTACGTTGGTACATTTTATCATGACGCTCAATTTGCGGAGAAACATTTTGTAGAGTGAATACTTTAATGTCATTGATTGGATCAATCGTTTGGTATGTAGCAGTAAATGGCTCAACAGTACCTCTATTTGTTTTCATAAAAACCTGAAAACTTGTGTTTCCTACTTCTTCAGCTTCAAGAAAGCAATTTTTGCATGATTGTAAATCAAATTCATTTGTATAACCATCACATCGATTACATATAACATGAGTCATATCACGATAGTTCTCATCATTGGAAATAATATCTTTTGCAGCTTGATTCTTAGCAATGACTTTACCTTCATTATCAACGAATACTATCTTTTCTCTTGTGTTATTAAAATACTGCAATAATAATTGACTCATATCTTCCATCTGATTTATTTGCACTATCATCACCTAGTCTTCTTCTTTAAAAATACCTAACACATCACTTATTGAAAGTGTAGCATGCGCTAAAGGTAAGTTTTTTCTATTTCTCTGTCCTAAAAGCAAAACACCGTACACCTTATGGTTGTACCATAAAGGGATTGCCACCATTGCAGTTAAACATTCAGTTAAAACAATCGGATATTTATATTTTTCTGAAGGTAATAAACATTGGTCTACATTTTCAATAATCATACGTTTACCTGTCTTCATAACATTACCAGCAAGCCCTTTACCTTTTCTCAAGACAATCAGTTTATATCTAGTATTCAGATTGCCTGAAACATAATGCCATTTAATAGGTGATATTTGATTTTCTTGCTCATAAAACGCTAATCCCGCAAAGTCAAAACCTTCTCTTGTTCTAATTAAATCCAAAGCTGCTTGGTAATCAATCTTTTTATTTAAAAGCAATGAACTCAATATACGGCCCCCTTTTATACTTTATGTTTACGATAAATAATATAACTTCTACTCACATATGTTAATGGCACACTCCACACATGAACTAGTCTCGTAAATGGCCATAATGCCATAATTGTAAATCCTAACAACACATGGAATTTAAATGAGAGTGGTACATTTGCCATCAAAGCTGCATCTGGTGAAAAGATAAATAAATTTCTGAACCAAATTGATATGGATGCACGATAATCAAAATCGGGCGTCACAGCGTTAGTAACTAAAGTAGCGTAACACCCCATACAAACAATCAGTAATAATAAAAGGTTAACAATGATATCTGAAGCTGAACTGAGCTTTCTAATATTTTTTTGAGTGATGCGTCGTGCAGTTAATAACAACATACCTACCAATGTTATTATACCAAATATACTACCAATATACACTGCCCCTATATGATATAAATGATCGTTAACGCCAACCGCTCGTAACCAAGAAGCTGGAATAATTAAACCAACAAAGTGTCCAACCGCTACTGGAATAATGCCTAAATGGAACATGAGGCTCCCCCACCTCAAGCGTTTTTTTTCTATAAATTCACTCGATTTTGCCGTCCATGAAAACTTATCAAATTTAAATCTTGCAATATGTCCAATAAAAAATATAGCGATACATAGGTAAGGAAATATAACCCATAAGAATTGATTAAACATTTGCTTTCACCTCATTTGTTGGCTCAATACACGCTTTTAGCGTTTCTCTTAAAGCTTTAACCAAATAATAATAAGGGCTATCTTGTTCTGCCAATTGATTTGCCATAGCGTACGTACCATCTTCAATAATCATAATGACAAACTCAATATTGCTTTTTGCTCTTGGGTCATTTTGCCATTGTGCAATATATAAAAATTCCAGCATTAGTGGTAAAAAATCAGATAACTCATTGTCCGCCATTTTCAAACCAAACATTTCGTATAGTACTTTTAATTTAGCTAATAATTGTCCCCGTTCTTTTTGAGTATCAAATTTATTATAAGTCATATACAACGGCGCCTTCTTATTAAAATCAAACGTGTCAGAATAGAGTTGTTGAACCTCTAAAAAACGATATGCATGTATGCGCTCTCGATATATAATAAGGTTATGATAAGCTGGATGGTCTGGATGAATGATACTTTCAAATGGTTTAGGATGTAATGTCAATTTTTCAGGAAAATCTAATTGTTGAGCGAAATATCCGAGTGTTTCTTGAAATGATTTAAATTGTGCGATATTAATCACGGAAAATCCCTCCATAGAAATTATCATTATATATCTCTTGCCCCGATTTTTCTGAAGCTGTGCCTACAGGCACGCCGCACCCTTCGCAATTTGAACCAAAATATTCTCCTCCATATCCTTGACTGCCTTGTGCATGGTACGTATCCATATAGGCTTCTTTATGAGAAGTTGGAATAACAAATCGATCTTCATGCTTAGCAATAGCAAGTAAACGATACATATCTTTAGTTTGACGTTCGGTCAAACCTAATCTCTGTAACTTATCTTCATCAAATGGTTTATTCGTAACTTGGGCGCGCATGTAACTTCTCATCATCGCCATTCTTTGCAGTGCTTCTTTGACTGGTTCAGTTTTTCCCGCTGTAAGTAAACTTGCTAAATATTGTATTGGTAAACGCATTTCTTCAATAGCCGGGAAAATCATATCAGGATTTCTATTGGCATCCATCGCCGTTTTACCCTCGAAATAACTCATAATTGGACTTAGTGGAGGGCAATACCAAACCATCGGCATTGTGCGGTATTCTGGATGTAATGGGAATGCGAGTTTATATTCAATAGCTAATTTATAGACAGGTGAATTTTGCGCCGCTTCAATCCATTCCATAGAAATGCCATCTTTTTGTGCTTGTTCAACCACGCTTTCATCATATGGGTTTAAAAATAAATCTAATTGTTTTTCATATAAATCTTGGTCATTTTCTGTTGTAGCTGCTTCTTCAACTCTATCAGCATCGTATAAAAGTACTCCTAAATATCTCATTCGTCCTGTACACGTTTCTGAGCAAACTGTTGGTAAACCAGCTTCAATTCGTGGGAAACAAAATGTACATTTTTCAGCTTTATTTGTCTTCCAATTAAAATAAACTTTTTTGTAAGGACAACCTGTCATACAGTATCTCCAACCGCGACACGCTTCTTGGTCAACCAAGACAATACCATCTTCATCTCGTTTATACATAGCACCTGAAGGGCATGAAGCTACACAACTTGGGTTTAAGCAATGTTCACATAATCTAGGTAAGTACATCATAAACGTTTGATCAAATTTAAATTGAATATCTTCTTCAATACGTTGAACATTAGGATCTTCGGGACCTGTTACGTGTCCTCCAGCTAAATCATCTTCCCAATTTGGCCCCCATTTTAAATCTAATTTATCTCCTGAAATAATAGAGTGGGCTTTTGCTACTGGTGAATGATTTCCTGCTTTGGCTGTAGTTAAATGTTCGTAATTATAAGTCCACGGCTCATAATAATCTTTGATTACAGGCATATCTGGATTGTAAAATATTTTTCCAAGCGCGATTTTTGCCCATTTACTACCAGACTTGAGTTCTAATTTTCCTTTTTTATTTAAAACCCAACCACCTTTATAATGTGACTGATCTTCCCATCTTTTTGGATACCCAATGCCTGGTTTTGTTTCAACGTTATTGAACCACATATATTCTGCGCCGGGGCGATTAGTCCAAGTGCTTTTACATGTAACGCTACATGTATGACAACCAATGCATTTATCTAAATTCAATACCATTGCAATTTGTGCTTTAATCTTCAAGCCAGTCTACCTCCTTCAGTTTTCTCACTGCTACATAAACATCTCTTTGATTACCTATCGGCCCGTAATAATTAAAGTGGTAACTGATCTGAGCATAACCTCCAACGAGCTGTGTTGGTTTTAAATGTATACGTGTAGGTGCGTTGTGCGATCCGCCCCGCGTATCCGTTAATTGCGAGCCAGGTGTTTCAATATGTTTATCTTGTGCGTGATACATAAACATTGTCCCTCTCGGCATACGATGTGATACTACTGCTCTAGCTGTTACAACACCATTACGGTTATACACTTCCAACCATTCATTATCTAGAATGTCATGTACTTTCGCATCTTCAGATGAAATCCACACTGTTGGTCCTCCCCTAAACAATGTCAACATGTGCTGATTATCTTGATAAGTGGAGTGGATATTCCATTTGCCATGAGGTGTTAAATAACGTAGTACAAGAGTATTTTGATCCATCGTCACTTTCTTGTCTCTCGCACCGAATACCATCGGCGGTAATGTTGGTTTATAAACAGGCAAATTCTCGCCAAATTGTTGGAAAATTTCATGGTCAATGTAATAGCTTTGTCTTCCAGTTAATGTTCTAAATGGTACTAAGCGTTCTACATTCGTTGTAAATGGTGAATATCTTTGGCCATTTTTATTAGAACCCGGGAAAACCGCTGTCGGTATAACTTCTCTAGGTTGTGCCGTAATATTTAAAAACGAAATTTTTTCAGAAGCACGTTCACTTGAAATATCTTTCAATGGCATACCTGTTTGTTGCTCTAAATCTTCATAAGATTTTTGAGATAATTTGCCATTTGTTGCTGAAGAAAGATTTAACACTACATCTGCGGCGCGCCTTGCGGTATCTATTCTAGGCCGTTCATGCTTGATTGAACGCGCATCTGCATCGCTCCATGTACCTACCATACTTTTTAATTCTTCATATTGTTCGGCAACAGTAAAGCTCACACCATGCGCACCTATTTTTGCCTTTTCAAGCAGTGGACCTACCGTAATAAATTTGTCATAAATTTTTGTATAATCCCTATCAACCACTGCAAACCCGGGCATCGTTTTACCTGGGACTGCCTCTATTTCACCTTTAGTCCAATCTTTAACAATGCCATTAACATTGGAGATTTCTTGCGATGTATCATGTGCCAAAGGCGTTGTGATTACATCTTTATAGACACCATTTAAGTGGGTTTTCGCTGTTTCAGATAATGCTTTACTCAATGTTTTAAAAATATCCCAGTCTGAGCGAGACTCCCATAGTGGATCGATGGCTGGATTAAATGGATGCACAAATGGATGCATGTCTGTAGACGATAAATCGTGTTTTTCGTACCACGTTGCAGCCGGTAAAATGATATCTGAATATAAAGGTGTAGCAGTCATTCTGAAATCTAATGATATAAGCAAATCTAATTTACCTTCTGTATCATCTCTCCACTTGATTTCTTTAGGCTTAGCTTCTTCGTTAGGTTCAGCCATCAAACCAGATTTAGCTCCAAGTAAATGTTTCATAAAATATTCTTGTCCTTTTGCGGAACTTGAAATTAAATTTGAGCGCCATAAAAATAAAGTTTTTGGATGATTTTTCTTTAAATCAGGGTCTTCGATTGCAAATTTAGTTTCTCTAGCTTTAACTGAATCGATGGCCCTTTTTAATATTGCCTCATTATTAAACTCACCATTATCTCTAGCTTCTTCACCAAATGCCAAACTATTTTTATCAAATTGTGGATATGATGGTAACCATCCTAATTTTGCAGCTAATACGTTATAATCTGCCGGATGTTGATGTTTAATATTCTCTGCCAACGGAGATTTAATACTATCTACATTAGATTCTTCATATTTCCACTGGTCCGTAGCGAAATAAAACCAACTTGTACCATTTTGTAATCGAGGCGGGCCTTGCCAATCTTTTGCAAATGCTATTGTATTCCAACCTTCAATTGGTCTACATTTCTCTTGACCAACATAATGCGCCCAACCGCCGCCATTAACGCCTTGACAACCACACAGTAATACAAGGTTCAAAATAGAACGATAAATTGTATCTGAATTAAACCAGTGGTTAATGCCGGCGCCCATGATAATCATAGACTTTCCTTTGGTATCTATCGCATTTTGTGCAAATTCTCTTGCAACTTGCGTTACTACGCTTGATTTAACACTGGTGATTTTTTCTTGCCAAGCAGGCGTATAATATGATGTGGCATCTTCGTATCCCTTTGCTTCTAATTCATGCCCAAAGCGCTGTATGCCATATTGACTCGTCATCAGGTCATATACCGTAGCAACGTATTTTTGTTCACCGTTGGCTAATGTTATTTCCTTAACAGCAATCGGCCTTTCAAAAATACCGTTTCCTTCGTTATCAAAGAACGGAAATTGAATCTGCTTTAATTCATATTCATCTTCTACAAGACTTAAAACGGGTTCTATTTTGTTACCATTTTCGTTTTCTAATTTAAGATTCCACTGTTTACCTTCTTCCCAACGTTGACCCATTGTGCCATTTGGTACAGTTAATTGTTGTGTCAATTTATCAAAAACAACTGGTTTCCAATCGCTGTGTGCTGTTTGTGTTCCTATGTCTTCTGCTCTTAAGAAACGTCCTGCCTTGTATCCATTTTCGTCTTCGTCTAACATGATAATAAACGGCATATCTGTGTATTGTTTAGCATAATTAATAAAATATGGGTTAGGATGATTAACATAATATTCTTGTAAAATAACATGTGTCATGGCTTGTGCAACTGCTGCATCAGTTCCTGGATGTGGTGCTAACCAATTATCTGCAAATTTAACGTTTTCTGCGTAATCCGGTGCAACTGAAATAACTTTAGTACCTCTATAACGGACTTCTGTCATAAAATGTGCGTCTGGTGTCCTTGTTAGAGGCACGTTAGAACCCCACATCATAATATATGAAGCATTATACCAATCGCTTGATTCTGGAACGTCTGTTTGTTCTCCCCAAATCTGTGGTGATGCAGGCGGTAAATCTGCGTACCAATCATAAAAACTTAACATCTCACCACCAAGCAAGCTGACAAAACGCGCACCAGAAGCGTAACTCAACATAGACATAGCAGGGATTGGAGTAAAGCCTGCGATTCTATCTGGTCCAAATTTTTTAATTGTGTAAATGATTTGAGCTGAAATTAATTTAGAAACATCTTTCCAATTTGTTCGTACAAGGCCACCCTTTCCACGTGCTTGTTTATAAATTTTAGCCTTTTCTTCATCTTCTACAATCGATGCCCATGCAGCTACTGTATTGTTGTGATGCTTTTCTAATGCATCTGTCCATAATTCCCATAATTTACCACGAATATATGGATAACGAATTCTTAAAGGGCTATACTCATACCAAGAAAACGATGCACCACGCGGGCAACCTCTAGGCTCAAACTCAGGCATATCTGGGCCGCAACTTGGATAATCGGTTTGTTGGTTCTCCCATGTAATAACGCCGTTTTTCACAAACACTTTCCATGAACACGAACCCGTACAATTGACGCCATGGGTTGTTCTTACGACTTTGTCGTGGCTCCAACGTTCTCGATACATTTTTTCCCATTCTCTACTTTTACTTTCTAATACAGACCAATCACCATTGAATTTTTCAGTTGGTCTGAAAAACTTCATTCCAAACTTTTTCATTTTATACACCCTCTCAACATCGTTACCTATAAAATCTATATCATATGCATATCTGTGTTGTAGTTATCTTTTTGCTTTTCTTAATTAAATTGTACTTTTTTTCACAAATTCTATATATTAGGGATTTACCTAATTGAATATAAAAAAGCCCTAATTATCCAAAATTAACTGTTATTTGCACAGTTGATATAATTAAATAAAACACTTCTTTAAAATCAATATTAATAGTTGATTTTAGGGAAGTGTTTATTATGCGTTAAGGTATGCTTTTTTTATAATCATGACAGATTCATAAGCGTTTCGCGCGCTTCATATCATCGGTTATTCAATTAATTCTATATATTCATCAAATGTATACTTTTCTGTTATCTCATTAATAAGTTCTAATTGTGTTTCATGATACATTGACCTATCTTCTGGATTAATGATACAAAAATGCCCTTCGCTATATAGTGATAATGCTTTATCTATAGCAAGTTGGTAACCTCCAGTAATTAAGTAATTTTTTGTCGCCTTTTGTTTAAAATAATTTTCACAATCGATTTCAGACATTAATGAACCAACTAAAACCAAGCCAGGTGATCCTGCTTGTCTTTTTATAATTTGACCAATTGTCGTCACAGTTCCCTTAATTACTTTTTCCTGATAAGTAGAAATGTTATATACAACAACTACTGGGTAATCTATCTCTGTTTTCTGGTAGATTTGAGTCATCATTTCATTTAAATTTTTAATTCCCATATAAATAGCCAACGTGCCGTTTTTTAAGATTGCACTTATATCTACTTTTTTATGATTCTCTTTGCAAAAGTGCCCCGTTGTATAAGTAACATTTGTAGCAATTTTCCGTCCAGTAAGGCCCTGACCCATTATTGCCACTGCTGCACTAGCAGAAGTAATACCAGGTACAATTTCACAATCAATATTTTGTGCCTTTAAAGCAACGACTTCCTCACGCACTCGTCCGAAAATAGCTGGATCTCCACCCTTTAATCTCACAACACAACCATGTGAACTAGCTGCATCAATAAGTTGCCTATTAATTTCAGCTTGTTGAATATGTTTGTGGTAAGGTTGTTTTCCAACGTTAATGACTTTTATACCAGGCTTAGCTAGCTGTAAAATAAACGGATTTACAAGCCGATCGTATAAAATAATATCGGCTTGTCTTATCAAACGTTCTGCTTTACGTGTTAACAAATCTGGATCGCCTGGCCCAGCGCCAACAAGGTATACCTTCCCCTTCTTATTTAAAGACATATATAAACATCCCCATCGTGTATCACCGCTTGATAAACCTCTACACAACCCGTATCTGGCGATTGCACTAATCCTGTATTCATATCAATTTTTTGATCATGTAACGGACAATATACATAGTCTCCGCTAACAGTACCTTCTGATAATGGACCATCTTTATGTGGACATCGATTTTGAATTGCATGGATTTGTCCATCTTCAGTTAAAAATAGGCCGATTTCTTTATCTTCAATAACAACTTTTTTACCAATCAAGGGCGTTAATGAATCAATTGAAGACACTTTAATTTTAGTTTTAGAATCCATGATTTACACCTTCTCTACTTCAAATATTTGTCGTGCTTTTTTATGGTTTAAAAGTGCTGACCATGGCTCTTTATCCATTGCACTTTTAACTTTCATAATACGTTCATATAGTGTTGTTTGCTTTTTTTCATCCAATAAGATTGTGCTCACATTTTCAAAACCTAAACGTTCTAACCAGGGGGCTGTACGCTCTGCATAAATACCTGTTTCTCTATAATATTGCATAAACGCCCCACACAATTTGATAACTTCATCTTCCGTTTCGACTGTTGTTAAATATTGGCCAATAGTTACTTCAGTACCGCCATTGCCTCCAATATAAATTTGGAAACCATTTTCAACGCTAATAACACCAAAGTCTTTCACACCTGATTCTACACAGCTTCTGGGACACCCCGAAACACCCATTTTAAATTTATGCGGTGTATCAATATATTCAAATGCTTCTTCTAAACGAATGCCTAAACGTGTAGTGAATTGTGTACCAAATCTACAAAATGCTTTACCCACACAACTTTTTACTGAACGTGTTTTTTTACCATACGCTGACGCTGAACGCATGCCTAAGTCTGACCACACTTTAGGTAATAATTCTTTCTTAATTCCATAAAGGCCAATACGCTGTGACCCTGTCACTTTAACAAGTGGCACGTTGTATTTTTTAGCAACTTCGCCTAATCTAATCAGTTGTTCAGCGTCTGTGACACCGCCCCGCATTTGAGGAATAACAGAGAATGTGCCGTCATTTTGAATATTGGCATGATAGCGTTCATTGGCAAAACGTGATTCAATTTCATCTGTATGTTGGAACGGGTGGATCATATTGAGATAATAATTAATAGCTGGACGACATTTTGGACACCCATTTTTATCTTTAAAATCCAAAGCATGACGCACTTCTTTAGAGGTTTTAAGTGATTTTGCTCTAATTTGCGTTACAATTTGATCACGTGTCAAATCAGTACATGCACAAATGCCTGCCGGTTTATTTGCTACAAAATCATCCCCTAGTGTATGTTCAAGAATTTGTCCTATTTGTCCTTTACACTTTCCACAAGAATTACCTGCTTTCGTTAATTGCGTTACTTCGTCAATACTTGTTAACCCATTTTGTGTTATCGCATCAACGATAGTACCTTTATTGACGCCATTACAGCCACAGACTGTTTCATCGTCAGCCATATCCGCAATATTTAGACCGCTTGATTCACTGCCTTTATGTAAAAGCGAAACCATAGTATAGTCTTGAATTTCTTCTTTTTTCTTCATCATATTAAAAAATCTGGAGCCATCTTCTATGTCACCGTATAGCACTGCGCCAACAATATTGTCTCCTTTTAGAAAAACTTTTTTATAATGTTTATTAACGCTATCGAAGATTTCTATGCCTTTCACTTCAGCATCTTCACGTATTTGTCCAGCGCTATATAAATCACAACCTGATACTTTTAACGATGTGAACGTAGTCGATCCTTGATACCCTTCAGTTGGCATATGTGTTAAATAATCTGCTAACACCCTGCCTTGTTCATATAATGGAGCTACTAATCCATAAGTTTGTCCTCTATGTTCAGCACATTCTCCCACTGCATAAATGGATTCGTCACTTGTTCGCATAAAATCGTTCACCACAATACCTCTATTTACCTCCAACCCACATGATTGTGCCACTTGTGTATATGGACGAATGCCTACAGCCATCACAACTAAATCTGCTTTCAAGGTAGTCCCATCTGCTAATTCTATCCCTGTTACATCATGTTCACCTAATATTTTTTCTGTACGTGCTTCCATTTTAAAATGCATACCTTGAGCTTCTAAATCTGCTTTAAGTAATTCACCGGCTTTTTTATCTAATTGCATTTCCATCAACCATTCTGCAAGATGAATTACAGTAACTTCCATGCCTTGATCCATTAAACCGCGTGCACATTCTAAACCTAATAAACCACCGCCTATTACGATTGCATGTTTATTTGTTTGAGCAATCTCAATCATACGTTCAGTATCATCTATGGTTCTCCATCCTATTACACTATTTAATTGAGAACCTGGAATTGGTAGCACAAACGCACTTGACCCTGTAGCAAATATACAAATATCGTAATGGAATTGTTTGTTTTTTTCTGTGATAATTTCTTTTTTCTCACGATTAACTGATATAACTGGATCATTTGTAACCAATTCAATGCCATGTGTTTTATACCATTGATAACTATTCATAATGGTTTCTTTAACAGACATTTTCTTCTGCAAAATATTAGAAAGCATGATTCGATTATAATTTGGGTAGGGTTCTTTACCAATGATAGTAATTTCGTATTGCTCAGAGTCTCTTTCTAATATTTCTTCAATCGTGCGTAAACCTGCCATTCCATTTCCTATCATTACTAATCGTTTTTTAGACATGTTTATCCTCCTCATATACTTCTGCTAAAAACTGCTGTACTGCATGTGATACTTTCTTGACTTTGTTATAGTCTGTACCATTTGATCTAAATAAAATTTTCAAATCATGGTACTGAATTTCTGGCATATTATAGAAATCTGATTGTGTTTTGTCCCCTGTATGGTTAACAAGTTGATGTGGTAGTGCATCCTTTTTAACTTGATTATTTACTGAGGTATCGTTTGTTGCGATGATAATCATATCTGCTTTTTTAATGTCTTTACTGTCATAAGTTTTAGTTATTAATTTCAAGTTGGGGTGTTCTGTTTCAAAGAACTCTGGTAAAAATGTTTTGCTTATGATTGTTAATGAAATAATATCCTCATTAACTAATTGTTGAAATTTTCGATAAGCAATTTTTCCGCCACCTATAATGACAACTTGCTTATCAGCTAAATTGAGTTGTATCGGGTACATGATTACGTGTCTCCAATTGGGTAATTTGGTCTTTAATAATCAATTCCAATAAAGGGTGAAAATTTAATGATTTTGTAAATTCAATACAGCTATTATTTCTCATATATTGAATTTCACTTTTCATTTTATAAACTAAAAACCCATCGTATAAAAAGACAGGAACTACCAATATTTCTCCGCCCTCTGCCAATATCTCAGGTAACCGTTTTTTATAGCTATAATCCCCATATAGCATCACCATATTGATAGGTTTATTAGCAACATTACAATTATTTATTACTTGTTTAAGTTGTTCATTCGGTTGCTTATAACGTTCACTACCATGCGCAATAAAAACTATTTTGCTAATGGATGGGCTAACATACAGCGCGTTTTTAATTCTTTCATTTATGATGTTAACGATATGGTAGTGTGTTCCTAATGGTTGTGTAACCTGATACTCTATATACGGGTAATTGTTTTTAAGATGCTGTAATATTGTCGGGATATCTTGCAAATAATGTTTAGCTGAAAATAATAAAAGCGGTACGATGTTAAATTCATGTACACCTTGTTTCACTAGACTTGAAATCATGTTATATAAATGGTTAATATCACTTTCCAAAAATGTAATGTGAAAGTTGATACCACTTTCTTTCATTAGTCTATAGATGAATCGTTGTAACGCCTCATTTTGATAACCTCGTCTCATACCATGTATAACGAGTATATTTTCTCCCATGGCGCCCCCTCCCTTTACACTTGAATTGTAATATATTTCCAATGCTTTTTGTGAACAAATTCACAAAAAGTAAAAAAATAGGGAATCCCTTTAGTGAAAAACTAAAGGAATTCCCTATCATTTATTTAATTTTTATATCATTAAAACGGCGGTTCGCCCAACACGTCTTCATCAAATCGTTCTGGAATCAATACTTTTCTCATAATAACGCCTAAATCGCCATCATCGCTTTCATGCTCTGCGTATATTTCATAACCTCTTTTTTTGTAAATATCTAATAACCATGGATGTTTACGCGCAGAAGTTCCTAACGTAACTGCTGGTACTTTCAGTGTGTCTCTGAGATATGTCTCTTCAACATATCTCAACAATTTACCGCCTAAACCCTGTCCATCATATGATGGCTTAGTAGCAAACCACCATACAAATGGATAAATAGAAATACGGCGTTTACTTTCCCAAGGATAGCGCACTGTTATTGTAGAAATAATTTCTGTCTCATTTTCCAAGACAAATGTTGTACCAGTTTGTAAATTCTTTTCAACCATTTCAACAGTAGCATTGACAGATGGCCAATCAATACCTAATTCTCTTAACGGCGTAAAAGCCTCATACATTAATTTTTGTAATTCTACTGCATCATCGATAACAGCAATTCTAATATTATATTCAGACATTATGTCACTCCCTAACGTTTCTCATCTATGCAATGATTTGAACTATACTGAGATCATTAATCACAATAAATACAATATTGTTTCTTTATAAATGAGTCAATTGATTTGTTTTATTTACTCACTAGAACACTAGAGCGCCAAAAACAATTTGTTGAGTGATTTAGCGATTATTTAAAATACGATATAAACCCCTTTACACCACTTGCTGATTTTATATTCGAGGCTAATCTATTTATTAATAGACAGCGCTTAAACTAAAAAAAGCTATGAAGAAACCTAACGTGAGAGGTACTCCACAGCTCAATTAACTATATTTAATTGGTTCATTTATTTAATTATGCAAGCTATCTCGTTTACCATTCAAGTAAGCATAGACTAAGCCTACGAATAGACCTCCACCAATAAAGTTACCAATAAAGGCAAATACGATATTTTTTAAAACATGTAACCAAACGACAGCATCAAAGTTATAAAATAACATGCCTGCATATAATCCAGCATTAAACACCACATGTTCATATCCCATAAATACAAAGACAATCACACCACATGCAATGAAAAAGGCTTTTGATAAACCATCTTTAAATTGAATAGAAACATAGATACCAATATTTATAAAAAAGTTACAGAAAATAGCTTTACCTAAAATGGCATACCATGACGTATCGATCGTTTTTCCATCTACAAGTTCAGTCAAACTTGTAACCATTTCAGAAGTCATAATTGGCGTAAATTTCATCAAGCCAAATAATATGATGCCACCAATCATATTAAAAAAGAAACATACTAACATGATAATAAAAGCTTTATTCATACCGATTAACTTATAATACCAGCCAACTGTTAAATACATAAAATTACTAGTTAATAATTCAGATTGTGTTAACACAATTAATACTAAGGCTAAACTAAATGAAATAGCGCCTAATAAGTTAATGACACCTTCATTTGCACCAACCATTTGTGTCTTAAGCGCTAGCATAAAAACTGTCACAATAGCTAATAAGAAGCCTGACATAATTGATTTTAAAGCATAACGTCCGCGGGTTTGATCAAACATAACTTCTTTCATCTGTACCTGATTGTTAATATTATCAATTGTTTCTCTAGACATATATGTATCTTTAATAGATTTATGATTTTCTATCATAATGACACTCCCCCCTTATAAATTTCATCGAATAAACACCCCACACGTATAAATCTATTGTATTATTTTTCATTCAAATTTAATAGGGTGTAAGCTATTTTTATATTTAAACACTTATTTTTGAGATGGTATATAGAAATGCGCATGCTTATAATGATATAGAAGATGTGAACAATCAAATGGTACGCCAGTCGTAGTATAAAATACTTGTTCATACCTTAAGCAAGGATCCCCGTCATTTAGTGTTAATATTTTAGCCTCTCCATTATCTAATTTATCCACCGTAAAATAAATATCTGAAAAACCAACGGCTGCCGTAGATGAAGATGGGTTGATTTAATGGGCTATACGCCGTGGGGTATCATTGATATCGTTTCATTTACTACAGGCGAAATGAAAAAACGCTATGGCCTAATTTATGTAGATAGAAATAACTTGGGTAATGGCACCTTAGAGCGAAGAAAAAAAGATTCATTTAATTGGTACCAAAATGTAATTAATACAAATGTCGAATCACTATTTTATTAATATAAAATGTAAAGCTAGCTCGCTTATTAGTTCGTAGGTTTAACCAATTAAATGAATGAATCAGGATATGTAGAAATCAGAAAAATAATAGCTTAACAAGTTTGAAAATTTTATAAAAACAAATAAACGTCAATTTCTATTGAAAAAATATAGAAATTGACGTTTATGTTTTAGTCAGAGGTATTTATCTTTCAACCTCATTTAAGATGATATCGGCAATAGATAACTAGAGTGAGCATAAACTTTAACCAAATTTTTCATTCCTTACCATGGTTGCCTGAATAAAATCATAAATGCTTGTTAACTAACGAAACTTTTTATTCTAGTTTTCTTATTATTTTTTTAATTTTGTCAGTGTGTGTAGGCCATAGGCAAAAATACCATAACCTGCTAAAGTACGTAAAAACCATTTGAATGTGCTGCTACGTAAACTTTTTTCATTTAACAAAACAGCTGGTACAAGCGTACTAACAGCATACAACCCCAAAACTTTTAAATAACGTTTATACAATACACTCACCTCATTTCACTTTTATTATAACTAAAAGTGACGATGTGTGAGCACTCTAATTTTTACATATCTTTGACTTTTTACATATTTTTTAAAAGTGATTCTAAATTATCAAACGTGCTATTCATACCATCTTCTACGCCCATATCTAATAATTGCCGTGCTGATTTTGGATGAGGTAGTTCAGCTGTAGAAATAATACGTGTAATCGTGTCATCTTTTTGTTCTATTTGAATGATATTATGCATACCAGCCATATTTTTATCAATATGACCTTCCTTGTCAGCAAAGTAATCGTAATAATCAATCAAATTCGGTTCTTTTACTTCATTATATTTTGTTAATGTATAACTGGCGCCTTGATTAGTATATATTGCAAAAAAGGCTTGTCCTCCTTTTTTAATATTGAATTCAAATACTTCAGTTGTTGCATTTTGTGGGTGAAACCACTGTTCAAATAAAGCACGTTCTGTATAAGCTTGAAAAATTTGTTCTGCTGTTGCTTCAAAATCTCTTTTGAAAATAATTTTATTTTCGTTCACTTCTATTCCCATTTAATATACTCCTTCTTATGATTCGTTCATAATGACGTAAGACGTAACGATTTTTATTTTTGCATTTTTACTGTGACTCTCAAATTCAATAAAATCTGCAAAGTAAATTTTCATACCATTAACATTTGTCTGAATACCGTGCATTGCCCCGAATTTTCCGTGTGTTAAATGATGTGTAACTTCAATTTTTTTAATTTCTGTGCTGTGTGCTTCTATTTCATTATAAAATTCATCTAAGCTTTTTAATTCAAATGCGCCTGGTACCTTCCAAATGAAATTAGAAACCACAATTTGTGATAACTTTGTTTTATCGGCTAATGCAGAAGCTAGTAGAAAGTCTAACATTATTCGACGTTTTGGCTCATTATCACACGCCACATCTCCAACCAATTCAAACGGTATTTCAGATAATTTTTCATTTTTAAATGATAGTCCTTGTTCTTTTAAGGCTTTGTCCAATCTATCTATCGCTTTTGGTCCTACGCCATGAATATCTAAAATAGACGTTCGGTCATATTCTGCTACTTTTTCTAAAGTCATAACACCAATAGATTGCAATGCATTTGTAGCTGGACGTCCAATTTTAGGTAGCTCTGTTGCCATCATTAGCCTCCTCTCTTAGTCATTATATACCCCGTTAAATCTATTTTAGTTATGTGGTATATTTGTTATTAAATTATCAACTACCTTTTATTATAAGATAGTTGACAAGTTTTAAAATCCATACTATCTTTTATCATAAGATAGTGAAAAGAGGGATGTCATGTCAATTTCAAATCAAATGATGAAAGGTTTGTTAGATGGTGCAATTTTAGCGCTCATCTCTCAAGGAGAAACTTACGGATATGAAATTTTGGATAAATTGGAATCTCAACAATTTCCTGAAATCAGCGACGGCAGTATTTATCCTGTGCTATTAAGGTTAAGTAAAAAAGGCTATGTGATTTCTATTTCAAAAAAATCAGATTCGGGCGGGCCAAAGCGTAAATACTATAGCATCACGGAAGAAGGTAAAATGGAATTAGCTAACTTTAAATACAAGTGGAACGATTTAAATAATGGTATGAACAATTTAATGTGGAGGGTTAACAATGTTGAGTAAAAAAGCGGAAGATTTTTTATTAAAGTTGAGAATTGAGTTATTATTTCGTGGAAAAAATGAAGACGAAGTAAATTCAATTGAAGAAGAATTACGTGACCATATTACACTTGCAGAAGAAAACAACGATAATATCGAGGATCTATTAAACACACCCATTAAATCATATGCAGATAAATTTGCAAAAAATTTAAATATGACTCAAGGATTATTTAAATATATTTTATATTTCATATCTTTTATGTTTATCATGACAGCGATACCTAGAATGTTAGATCATTCATTTCAATTAACGATTGCTTTAATTTGTTACTTCGTTCTTATCTTTTTGGGATCATTTATCTTTATTTTATGCTTTGTCAAAAAATCAATTATGCGCTGGGGTGACAGTAAAATAACTTATGCTATTATTGGAATTTCATCTTCAGCTATTTTTGGTTTATATCTATTAAGTGAATATTTATTACGAAACTATCCACTTTATATAATTTGGTCACCTAATCAAACAACTAATTTCACCCTTGGGTTAATCCTTTTACTAATAACAATGGTGACTTGCTTTATTTTAAAACAAAAGTTTTACGCAGGTCTTATTCTATTATTATGCATCCCCAATCTGATTGGCACACTATTTACAGGCGGTGACTTTACAAACAAAAACTATGTCATGATTTCTTCAATCGCCTTAATTATCATATCTTGGATTTTTATCATTTATATAATGATTAAATATTATCGTGAAAAACGGTCAACCGATACAAACGGGCCCTAAAAACAAGCGTGATATCAACGACTAACATTGTAAAATAGATTTTATTGTTCTACTGCAACTATCTATAATGAGTATGATAATTAAAGGCCGAAGGGCACCATTATGCCCACCGGCCTCACTGCTATATTTAAATAACTATATTAGTCTTCTAATGCAAATTCAAGACTTACTTGGAAATGCACATCTTTGCCAATCATAACGCCACCAGTTTCAAGTGCTTGGTTAAATGTGATACCGAATTTTTCACGGTTAATAGTACCATTAGCAACAAAACCAGCAGTTGTTGCGCCATTCATAGGGTTTTTACTTTGTCCTTCATATGATAATTCAAAAGTTTCTTCTTCTGTAACATCTTTAATTGTTAAATTACCAGTAACAGATTGTTCTTCGACTTTTGTAACTTCAAATTTAATTTCAGGATAATTCTCAGCATCTAAGAAATCACCACTTCTCAAGTGATTATCACGATCACCTACACGTGTATCAATTGAATCTGCTTTAATCGTAAGCTCGCCTTTGATTGAATTTAAATCATTTAAATCACCTTCAAGTGATGCATTAAAATCATTAAATCTACCTTTGATATTTGAAATCACTAAATGCTTAACTGAAAATTCTACTACTGAATGCGCTGGATCAAAATTAAATTTTGTCATAATAAATTCATACCTCCAAATTTGTAACTTTTATTAATACATTAATTATACCAAGTATATTAAATATATCAATAAAAAAGCTCACATTTGTATTGCTTTATAATCATTCCCTTATAACAAAATTTTATTCATCCTCATTTTTAAAATGTATAATTTTAAAATAGACCAATATGTTAACAGCTTAATGTGCTAACATTTCTTCTTTTATTTCTTCTTCATTTAATTTTTGTGGGTAATATGTTGGCCAATTATCCAATTCTTTTAAAACTTTTTGTTTATCATTTCCCATAAAAATATGGAAATGAGCTGATTTTTTAGGTGCTATATTATGATCGCTAAATTGAACAAATTTTGGCAATGCTTTATTATCATCTGTTAATTTAAATGTATATCGTACGCCTCTATTACCTTTTTCATATTTCAATATATCCTTGCCATCATATACGTAATGGCCCGTCATTCTTTTGCCATCTTTTTCAAAAGTAATCGTATCTTTTGTGATGTCTATGTTATTTATATCTGTTTTATAACCTTTTTCGTAATATGTTTTATATTCTTTTTCATCCATTTTATCATCATTAGCAGCTTTATGTTTCATCACTTCATCTAATGTACCATCCTGTAAGTATGGATATACGGATTGCCATTGTCCCTGAAAGTCTGTTAGTTTTCTATCTTTTACTTGATTATCTTTAAAATACCCATCAGCAATAGCTTTATCATGTTTATTATGTGAATGTTTTTCCTCAGTTTTAATATTGTCGCTTAATGCCATATCAATATGTTTAATATTTTTATCCATTAAATTTTGATAGGTTAACTTTTCATCTTTCAATTCTTCTTTAGATAATGATTCCATGTTATTAAATTTTAATGGCTTAGCTTTAGTTTCTTTGCGAATCGTATCAGTAACTTTATTAGAAACATTTGCTTCATATAAGATATATTTAGCTCCTGAGTTATTAATCTCTTTAACAATATTTGTCAATGCTTTTTGAGATGGATCTTCGGCATTCATATTTTGCACGCCTTTTTGTACAAAACCATATCTTTGTGACAGGTATCCCATTGATTCATGGGAGATATACACAGTATTCCCTTGTTTATCTTTAGTGATGTCTTTCATTTTGTTATCTATCGTATCTAAATCATTTTTTAATTTCTTATAATTTTCTTCATAATATGATTGATGATCTGGATCTTTTTTAATTAATTCATCTTTAATTTCTTTTGCAAACACCTTATTAAAATGAGGGTCTAACCAAATATGTGGATCGTACCCGCCGTGATGATGTCCTTCATGATGCTCGTGTCCCTCATGTCCTCCATGATCCTCGTCATGTTGGTCTGTTAATAATTCAGATTTATCGATTTTATTTTCTAGTGATAATTTTATGTCATCGTCTTTTATCGTTGAAGCTACTTTTTTAGCAACAGGGTCTAAATCATCACCTGTATATAAAAACATATCCCCTTTACTTACATTCATTATTTCTTTTTGGGTTGGCTCATAACTATGTAAATCTGTACCGGGCGGATAAATCGATTTCACCGAAACATATTTGCCACCAATCTGATCAGCAAATGATTTCAGCGGAAATACTGTAGTATTTATTTCTATTTTCCCATCGTCTTCTTTATCACTATTCGATTTAGACACATCACACGCTGTCGCGATCATCGATAATATAATGATAATAGACATTAAATATATTGATTTTTTCATTTCTTCTCCTCCTTAAATAGTAACTGTTACGATTTAAAATTATAACCCTACCTTTATGAAAGTGCAATAGTTATTCTGAAATTATTTCGTAATTATTACGATTTATTTTAAAATGCTTTGTTAACGTCTTTTCTATAGTACGCCTAGTTAATATAGAATTAAAAAAAGCTGGAACACTTTAGTGTTCCAGCTTCAAAACGCATTGAATAATAAATAACTATTTTGAGTATACGTTTATATTAAATTTACCAATACAGACCTTTTATGACACATTAAAAAGAAACCTTACTAACAAAATAGAGCTAGTTATTACGTTATTCTATTCATTCGTTTGCTTCTAATATTTCTTTGTAATTTTTATATTTATATGGATCTTCTACCTTTTCACCAGCGATATATACAGTTGGCGCCGTTTTAATGTGATTGTCTTTATATTGCTTTTGGTCTTTCTCAGCAGCTTTCCAAGATTTACTATTTTTGGTTTTATAATCTTTTTTAATTTCTTCTTTTTTAAGAGTAGAAATATTTAATTGATCTATTTGTTGATCAACGAGTTTTTCAGTAATCCATTCTTTTTCTGAATCTGGTTGTTGATTAAACATCCGTTTTTGGTAATCTAAATAATGCTCAGGGGCAATTTGTTTTACAGCATGCCCTGCTCTAGCACCTTTAATTGAATCTTTTCCTAAAAAGGCCATATTAACAAATTGATAATCTACTTTATTAGTATCTATATATTCTTTTTTTAATTTAGGCATAATATTTTGTTCTACCTTTTTACAATACGGGCATTTAAAATCTCCATACTCAATGATTTTAATTTTACCGTTTTCACCATATTTATCATCTTTATGTACATGTTCGTCGTCGTCATTTGAACAGGCTGAAACCAATAATAATACTGTTATCAATAACAAACTTAACCATCGTTTTTTCATTATTTAACGTGCACCTTCTTCTTTATATTATGATTCCTCTAAGTCCATATTTTCTTCTTTATAGTCTGGCTCATGCTTTTGAGTATAACCTTTAGTGTTAAAATTTTCTAAGTAATGCGCTTTATCATCTTTTATCTTATACGTATAATAATGAATTTCGTCATCATCTTTTAAAGGTTTATAAGCGATGATTACATATTTGCCATTCTCGTAAACATATATATTTGAATCTTTTTTTTCGTATGTGGATTCGACATCGCCTTTTTGTTTATCTGCTAAAACTTTTTGATATTGTGCTTGTTGTTTTACTGCTTGATCAATTGCTTCAGCGTATTTCCCGCTGCTACATCCAACCATCATTATTATTGAAATAATAGTCACCGTCATAACTTTTTTCATATTCCCACTCCTAGTACAAAACCTACTTATATCGTATTATTTATCCATACTGTTTATCATACAATGAAATCACGGTATGTACTAGAACAATACTAATTATTTTCAGCTTAATTACTTTGTGTTTAAAAATTTGACTCATGTAATCATCTCTATACTGAATAAGTAAAACATAGATAACAATTATTAAGAAATTGGTATATAATCTATATATTTCAATGGCTAGATACCATTGCTAACAGCATATAAAAGAAGCTGATACATACATAATGTGTCAGCCTTAAATATCATATTGGCAGTAGATGTTTGGAATAAAAGTGCACTTATATCAAGCTTTTAAAACACCGCTTCTAAAGTACTAATTCTAAAGTGCTACTTCTTCATTTATGAAGCTTAGTAGCACTTATGCATGAGCCAAATCTCTTGTATGCTTTTTTCTCATCATTCTTGGTGAGGCTACGAAATCATTTTATAAAATATAATTTCTGTCCCACTTTCTCTATAAAATCTAATTTCCATTAATTTAAAAAAATGTCAACGCGTACACCTTATATATAAATAAAACAAGGTGCATCCTTCGTTTTCATCAAACTACTTCCACTCTAATAGCTAATGCACCATAATGAAGTTCATCAGTTTGAGAATAAATTTGGTATATAGCAGCTATTTTTTGAGACAATTGATCTTCTGATTTAGCTCCTATTTCTTTATTAGAATATTGCTTCAGTAAAGATTGAAACGAAGTAAATACTACCGTTTCTATAACTATGACTTTTAGCGTTTCTTTACTTTCTAAATTTTCAAATATGATACAATCGCCACTTTTAATGTCTTGCCTTTTCTCATCATTCAATCTAATTTCAATCGTTTTTATGCCATTTTTCATTAATTGAAAGGGTTCGTTGTTTAAGTGCATCGAGTGTTCTATAGTATATACGCTCCATTCTTCATAAGCATTAGGTTGATATCAAATTATCATATTATTAATACGCTTTACAAGTTTCTACAAAAATAGAAACAAAATATAACTGTGTTTAGATTATTAATTTTTGTCCTCTTCTAATCTAATTTGTCGTTTGCTTTTCAACATAAACACACTAATCAAACTCAAGATGGATATAATGACTGCAAACCAAAATGCGCCATGATAACCACTTAATAACGCTTGATGTTGGACCTCTGCTGCCATTTCCTTTTGGCCCATATCCTTAAAATCAGACATATCTGGCGTATAGTTCTTAGCAACTTGGCTCATAATCGTTATTAGACCTGCTGTACCAATAGAAGCTGAAATCTGTTGTACAGTATTGGTCATTGAAGAGCCATGTGCATTCATCTCTGGTGAAAGTTGGTTCATAGTATGTGTCATCAGTGGCATTAACCCAAGCGCTATACCAATCATACGAATTGCATACACAGTTGCTAATAATGCTGATGATGTCTGTTCATCCATTATTACAAAATAAGACGTTGTAATTACTACGATAAACATACCAATAAATGCCAATAATTTAGCACCGTATTTTTCATATAACAAACCAGAAATCACTGACATAATACCCATAACAATGGCTCCTGGTAATAATATTAAACCTGACTGAAGTGCAGAATCATTCATAATATTCTGTACAAACATTGGCAATACTGTTTCAGAACCAATCATTGAAATCATAGTGAAGGCCATAATAATAATACCTATCGCAAATTGGCTATCTTTAAATACTGAAAAATCAAGTAATGGATTGTCTAAACGCGTTTGACGCAAGATAAAGAGGGCCACTAAAATAATGCCACCTATTACAGTTGTTAATACAACAGGATCATTCCATCCATCACGTGAAATTGAACTTGTACCATAGAGTAAACCGCCAAATCCTATAACTGATAAGATAATGGAGAAAACATCAATAGGTGTCTTACGATTCGTTCCAACATTTTTCACGAATTTAAGTGCACCAATAAATGTAAGTGCCGCAATCGGTGCTACTACATGGAACAATGAACGCCAGTTAAAATATTCTACAAGGTAGCCTGATAGCGTTGGGCCAATAGCTGGCGCTAAACCTATAACCAAACCAAATGTCCCCATATATTTACCTCTTTCATGCGGTTCAAATATATCTAAAATGGTCGTCATCATCAAAGGCATCATAATTCCGGAACCAAGCGCTTGAACAATTCTTGCACTTAATAAAATAGTAAAGTTTGGGCTAAATCCTGCAATGATTGTTCCTATAAAAAATATAAATATTGCAGTTAAAAATACCTTTCTTGTTGAAAATCTTTGGATAATCATCGCTGACAATGGAATAACAACACCGTTCGTTAATAGAAAAGCTGTTGTAAGCCATTGTACTTGCGTATAATCTATTTTAAAATCTCTCATTATACTAGGTAATGCTGTTGTTAATAGCGTTTCGTTTAATAACCCAAAAAAACCACCACACAACATCATCAAAATCATTATAATTTTTGTTTTCTTATCCATTTTCTTACTCCTATATTTTAAAAATTTATCAACTTATGTTAGTCGCATTTCTGCATTATACCTATTTTATATGTATTTAGCATTAAAAAAACTTGAAATTTTTGGTTTAATTTGATGCTGTTTAAGTTAAAAAATAGATGCACCTTTGCAAATCGTAATAATTACTATTTACTTTTTTGATTTTATCTTGCATAATAACTTTAGATAAAGGAGGAACTTATTATGAAATTAGATTTACAAACAGCACGTCGTAATCTCAACAGTCCAAATATCAAAACAAGAAAACGTGCCCGTAAAATTATCCAGCAACATAAGCGAAATAAATAAAAAGAGCGAAATTTCAAAACCAAAAACAATTACCTTTGATTTCGTCATTCCGCTTCTCAATGGTGACTTGATTTCTAAAACACATAAAAATAGGTGTATTGAGAAATCAGTCACTTATTATACCGTTTAAGTTACTATATTAATGCGATACTTAAACTTTATTTTAAAAATAGATATCTTATGATAATTATAAATAGTACTTATCGATTACTTTTAAGTCATCTGTAAGTTCATAAATCAATGGTGCACCCGTTTTAATTTCATACCCTACTATATCTTCATCGGAAACGTCTTCTATATATTTAATTAACGCTCGCAGTGAATTACCATGGGCAGAAACTAAGACAGTCTTACCATCTAATAATTGTTGTGATATTTGATCATTCCAATAAGGTATAACTCTAACGAGCGTATCTTTTAAACTTTCAGATTCTGGCATCACTCTTCTATCTAAGTGTTCATATTTTCGATCATTTAAATAGTCATTTCTTTGTTGTTCACTTTGATTAGGTGGCGCTACATCATATGAACGTCTCCACGTATGCACTTGTTCTTCTCCAAATTTTTCTCTTGCTTTATCTTTATTCAAACCTTGTAACCCACCATAGTGACGCTCATTTAGTCTCCAAGTTTTAACGATAGGGATAAATAATTGATGAGATTCATCTAATAGATGATAGGTTGTTTTAATAGCACGTTGTAATAATGAAGTAAATACAACATCAATTGCGATACCTTGGTCTTTTATTTTTTTACCTGAAGTTATTGCTTCGGTTCTCCCTTGCTCAGATAAATCAACATCTGCCCAACCTGTAAAGAGATTCTCTGCATTCCACACGCTTTGACCGTGTCTACATAAAATTAACTTTGGCATACTATTCCTTCTTTCCATTAATTAAAATGATATTACTTACTACATTTACAAAACCGTTACAATCAATCATATTAAAAAAAGCTTAAAAATATTTATATGACGCTTATTTCTATTTAAATCGTCACTCTATATATTAAAATTATAACAATTTACACTGTATTTTGAAATAATTGTATTCTTTTATTCATAAATGACATTTTATTTTTATTTAACTGTAACCTATAGCCTATCTAATGATGTTATAGTTGAAATCGTTGAATAAGAAACAACATATTAATAAAACAAGATGTCATTTTTTTAACACAAAAAATCAATAATTAAACAAAGTATAATTCATTCAAACAAAAAATTAATAGGAGGATTTTTCTCAATGAAAAAATTATTATTAGCTTCTTTTGCATCAATTACTATCGCTACAACTGGAGTTGGCCTAAACTCAAACGCATCTATAGCTGATGCTGCAGAAACAACACAAGCAAACAATGGTGTTTATAGTGAATTTATTGCTGCAGGCGGTACAAAAGCATTATGGGATCATATTGTAATGCCAGAATCAAGCGGTAATCCGGATGCCGTAAATGAATTAGGCTACAGAGGTTTAGGACAAACTAAAGAAGCTTGGGGTACTGGTTCAGTAACAGAGCAAACTAAAGGGATGATTCAATATGCTGAAGACCGTTATGGCTCAATCGATGCAGCAATTGAATTTCGCGTTGCAAACGGCTGGTGGTAAAAACATAAATAGTGAATTTACCCCTCATTATATATTTTTTTTGCTAAAAAAAAGCGATGTAAGTGTCTATCATATTAGATGCTTACATCGCTTTTTATATAAAATTTTAGTTATTTATTCTACTGAATTGATCTGGGTTCTGGGTGAACATAAACTGAAGATATACCCTTACTATGCATATGTTGTTCTACTTTATCGCAAATTTGATGCGCTTCTTCTAGGGATATATTAGATTCAACCACAATGGTCACATCTACAAAGATACTACTTCCATGATAACGGCCTTTAATATTTTGAACATCTATCACTTCTTCAATTTCTAATACATAATTTCGATAAGCCTCTAACTCTTGCTCATTAAAACCATCACTTAATGTAAAGATAGACTCTTTGAAAATACCAAAACCTGTATATATAATAAGTAAACCTAAAATAATAGCTAATATCGTATCAAAAATAGGAAAACCAAATTGCGTGAACACTAAACCAATTGCTGTCCCTATACTCACTAACGCATCTGATAAATTATCTTTAGCTGCAGAATTCAATGAGCTACTTTTTGTATGATTAGCAATGCTTTGGTTAATGTAAAATACAGCCAGCATAATCAAACCACTAATGACACTGACGTAAATGTTTATAATATTAGGCGTTTCATGCTCGTCAGTCAATAACTCTGGGGCATTTTCTATAATAACCTGAATACCGACAAACATTATAATAAACGAAACAAGTAATGATGAAATATTTTCAGATTTCAAATGACCATATGGATGGTTTTTATCTGCAGGTTTAATAGAGATTTTTAAACCGATAATCACTGCTAATGACACAATAATATCCGTCATATTATTTAAACTATCTGCTTTAACAGCCGCTGAATTATATAAATAGCCTACTATAAATTTAATGATTGATAATATGACATAAACGGTTAAACTTAAAAACGCTCCTTTTTGAGCTGTTTTCAATTTTTCATTTTGACTCATCTTTATTTCCACCTTCAACATTATTGAATACTCATTATGACTTATCACCAGCATATTTACAACAATTTTTATTCAAAAATTATTTAATATAAAAACACTAATTATTTTTTTAGCCTTTCCTAATATTAATTATAATATTGAGTGAGAATAAAAAATAAGCGGAGCCGAAATCAATTGTTCTAAATAGATCTCATTACCCCGCCGGCCGTTTTAATATTTAAATGTCGTTACCATTGTACCTTATCTTTTATTGCATCTATGAAGCCTTCCATTGTTCGCATACTGTTTAGATTCTATACGTCCTTTATTAGTCTCTTAAAATATATTTAGAGAGTAAAAATGTAACTGGTATTGTGATAACCAACCCTGCAAAAGGGGCTATAACTGATGAAATGCTAAACCATTGAACAAAAATATATAATAATAAAGTTTGCATCCCCATATTGACCACTTGCGTTAATGGAAATTTCAAAAATTTCCTCCACGTTGGCGTTACTTTATAAACAAAGTAACAATTTAAATAATATGAAATAATAAAACTGATGATAAAGCCGCTTATATGACTAACTAAATAATTCAAGTCTAGTAATTTCAATAAACAAAGATAAACGATATAATAATTAAAAGTGTTCATGCCACCTACAATTACAAATTTAATAACTTCATAGTGCGTTTTAGTTAAATTCATTATTTTACTCCTTAGTAAATTCCAAATTATTTCGGATGATTACTATCAAAATATAAAATTACATGTATTATCTAGTATCATACTTTACCATAAAAATGTATGTCGTGTGTGATATAAACCATCCACTTACCATATAACCAATCCACGTCTCTCATCATATTAGGCTCATCATGAACTTAAATTCAAAACAATAGTTACAAAATGACTTAACATGTTTATAATAAGGGATTAGAGACAATTTCAAAGGAGTTTCAAACATGGACAAAATTTCAAATCGTCAATTACCAACCATGGTCATTATTGTGTTGGGTATAATGACTACGTTTGGACCTTTAACTATAGATATGTATGTACCTTCATTACCAAATGTGCAAAGTGATTTTAATACTTCTGTATCGCAGGTTCAACTCACTTTATCATTTGCGATGATTGGACTCGCTATCGGTCAATTTATCTTCGGTCCCCTATCTGACGCATATGGACGTAAAAAAATGGCTTTAATCATTATTTCAATCTATGCCATTGCCTCATTATTTGCCGTTTTTACAACCTCTATGAGCCTTTTACTTCTATTGCGACTATTTCAAGGCTTAACTGGGGGAGGCGCTATTGTTATCGCTAAAGCGACAATGGGCGACCAACATGAAGGTAAGGCTTTAGCTAAAGGACTTGCCTCTTTACTTGTGATCAATGGCATTATTACAATTATTGCTCCAATTATAGGTGGCTATGCATTAACCATATCCAATTGGAAAGCCATATTTTTAATTTTAACTGTAGTGAGTATCATCATATTGATATTATCAATGTTGCATTTAGAAGAAACACATAAAACAAATCTCTCTAAATTGAATTTTAGTGCTATCTTTAAAGACTTCGGTGCCTTATTTAAAAAACCTGCATTTATTATTCCAATGGTTTTACAAGGCTTAACATACGTCATGTTATTTAGCTTTTCAGCTGCAGGACCGTTTATTACACAGAAAATTTACGACATGACTCCTCAACAATTCAGCTATTTATTTGCATTTAACGGCGTTGGGCTAATCATTATGAGTCAACTTACAGCAAAATTGGTTGCATATATGAATAGATATCTATTGTTAATTATTTTGACAACAATTCAAATAGTGGGCGTCATACTAATCATTGTAACTTTAACACTTCATCTACCATTGTGGGTGTTAATTATTGCATTCTTTTTAAACGTGTGTCCTGTAACAGGCATAGGGCCTTTAAGTTTTGCCCTAGCGATGGAATCACGAACGGGCGGTAGTGGTAATGCCTCAAGCCTTTTAGGTTTATTCCAGTTTATACTTGGCGGCATAATGTCACCACTTGTTGGTTTACAAGGCGAATACAGTGTTTTACCATATATCACTATTTTAGTTATAACTGCTATACTCATTATTTGTTTAGAAATTGTCTTTAAATCTATTTTATTTAATAAACAATTAAAATAGATATCTTATTTTAATCATTTAAATGAAAGAACAGGGCGAACAATTTTTAGAAAATGTGTTCTTTACCCTGTTCTTTTTTATATCTCTTGATTGAATTTTATCTACTCTATTAACATCATTTGTTACAAAATAGGCAACCAAATTTCTGTAACATATGCTTCTGAATTTACATCACCTGATTTATATAATTCAAAAAAAGGTGCGTTTCTCAATTCATAATCTAAAGTATGTAAGATATCTCTGTTAATGGTTTGCATCGCTCGTTTTATTGACTCTGGAACCGGTCCTTTTGCGTCAAAGACAAGGTACCTTCCTTCAGCTAAATCAACTTGTTGCCAATTATTCTGCGCTTCCTCATTCGTTACACCGATTAAATAATGCATCTCTCCATTGGCCTTGGGTGTAAAGACGCCTAACAAGCCGTCTAAATGACGATTGCTTTGAAGTTTTAACTGATCTTTATGGCCTGCTGCTTCGAATTCCATCCAGAATTTAAAAATATTTTCTTGTGCTTTTTGCCCAGTTATATATTCTTTTTGAACACCTATAACTGACGTTTTTGATATTGTTTCTATTCTATATTTCATCTCTTCCAACCCCTTTTGGTTATTATAACTAAATTTATAAAATAATTTCTAATATTAACAATATGCTAAGCAACTTTATAGGCGCTTCACGGCAATAGATATATAATAAAAATATTAACTAGAGTTAATTGTTACTCATAAATTGAAACAGGAGTCACTCATTATGAACAAAAAAATATTAGCAGTTAAACCAATCAGTCAACTATTTCCAATCCCAATGATTATGGGATGTGAAGGTATCGCATGCGCAATGATATTACAATTCAACAATCATAATGTGCTCGCCTCCCATATTATGAAACATTGGCCTAAACATGATAATAATCCGTACAAAGGTTATGTAGGCCATCATTTATGGGTTAAACGCGGCTACCACCAAACAATCTTTCCAAATGCTTTAGTTCCATATTTACAAAAATATGATGCGCGTATGATTGACAGTACGGGTCAATCACTTAAAACATTATGTGACACGCTTGATCATGGCCAACCTGTTATCATTTATCACACTGTTTTAGGCCGTAAACCATTTAAACGCACTTTTAAATTTGACAATCAATCTCAGAAATTAGTCTCTAATATTCATGTCACAGTACTTATTGGTTATGATAAACATCATTATTATTATATCGATCCATTATGGTCAAGATTAAAAAAATCAATTATATTCCCTGCTATTTTTCCAAATAAATACCAAATTATTAAAATTAAAAAAGAAAAACTAGAAGCAAGTTACAACACACCTGGTCGCATGAGCCTACATTTTCAATAAAAGTAATTAAAACAAAACACCCATTAATCAATCACAATTTGATGCATAGCCTGATCAATCTCTTGCTCTATATCAGACGTACGCCACTCTCGTTGATACCCTAAACAAGGGCAAATATACGTCACGCCATTTTCTTCAAATGTATTTCTAAAATGAACATGGCCCATAATACTGTACTTGATATCATAACTTGTATAAATACTATTAAAATCTGATGTACCTATAAATGCATTAAAATAATCGAATATCCTATGTGGCATAGGGACAGCAAATTTAGGATGTGTAACAATATGGGTCATTAATATAATTTTTTTGTGTTTTACTTTTTCAATATCTTTAATTGTTTGTTTAGCAGCTATAGCTGATAATTTTCTATCTTCCATTGGCCAATCTATTTTCACTTTATCTTGCCAAGTAGCACCATAATACTTTCTTCGTGCAAGCCGTTCCAATGAAAATTTAGAATTGGCATACGTATAATCATACCAACCTGTATTACCAACAATGGCCCATTCATCATTGACAACATAGGGTTGATCAATTAAACAATTATCCATTTTAATATAAGTATCTAAAATTTCAGATGATGTAATCCCAGTTTCTGCTGACCAAAAATCATGATTCCCCGGGATAAATAACACTTTTATTTGCGCGT
Source organism: Staphylococcus sp. GDY8P131P (assembly GCF_017891975.1). Taxonomy (NCBI): domain Bacteria; kingdom Bacillati; phylum Bacillota; class Bacilli; order Caryophanales; family Staphylococcaceae; genus Staphylococcus; species Staphylococcus sp. GDY8P131P. The sequence continues at coordinate 123,572 of NZ_JAESKF010000020.1, read as the reverse complement.
TTATTTCAATATTTTCTATAAATTGTTTCGTTCGTTGATAATGATTTGACACATCTCCGGCAATCAATAGTAATTCAATTTGTCGTTTTTGTATGATACGAACTAAAGCTGCTTGATAGTCTTTCGGTGTTAATTGATTATGTCTATCTACATGTAAATCAGAAATGACCCCTATTTGCATAATTATCACATTCCTTATTTATTGTAACAATTTCATTATGACATAACTCCAGTTTATTCATTAAATATTTCGTTTTTCTCTCAATCTTAACAATTTGCATTTTATATAAAATATATTTCTTTTTCTAAAAACACCCTTAAAGCTACTTTGGAAACGATTAAAAATTACATACAATTGTGTTAAAGTTAAGTTTATTACATTGCAGATTGGAAGGTATTTTTTATGAATAGAAAATGGACAGCCTTAATGGGTCTGTCTTTATGTTTAACTGCTTGTGGTTATTCAAATCAAGAAGAGAACCATCGTTTATTATATTTTTGTTAGATCTCTTGATACACTTTTGCATGGGCTAGGTCATTTGTTTGTTAATAACTATGGTATAGTCATCATTGCTATTGTTCTGATTATCCGACTATTTTTAATGCCCTTTATGTTAATCCAAGTTAAAAATATGCATCTGATGAGAGAAAAAACAAAAATAGTTCAACCACAGGTAGATGTTATCAAACAACATTTAAATGAGGCACAAACACAAGAAGACAAACGCGAAGCTAACAAAAAACTTATCACTACTTACAAGCAATATGGTATCAATCCATTGAAAGGCCTCATTGGTTGCTTACCTATTTTAACCCAATTCCCAATATTATTTGGTCTTATTATTACACTAAAGTTCCCTAGTAATGGTGGTATTGACCGTTTTCCATATTTTTTATGGTTCGATTTAACGAAACCTAATTTATGGATGTCATTCATCGCAGCACTTATTTATTTTGTTCAACCTCTCGTGAATACAATACATTATCCTAAAGACCAAAGAAAAACTCACTATATATTAATGGTGCTCTCTCCCATTTTCATTACGTACATTTCATTACATTCTGCTGCTGCACTAGGTTTGTATTGGTCATTTAGCGGGTTGTTTTTAATTTTACAATGCACTTTGCGCATACATATTATAGTAGATTAGTCAAAAAAGAAGCGGTTCAATTACAACAACAAATGCATAAAACAAGGCTTAAAATAACTTAGTAAGTATAGCAATATGTTCCCGTTATATATTTTTTAATGAATATCATTTTGTATTTAAAAAATTTCTTTTATAAACTTTTGATGCTATAATAAATTCAATTTGGTAGACAAAGGGGGAGTTTTGTATGGAATTTACTATAAGACCCTTAACAGAAACAGATAAGCGTGGTAAAGCAATTGTTCACTATGAAAGTTGGCTAGAAACCTACAATCACCTTTCCAAAAATAATTACTTAGAAAATCTTGATAAAGAACAATTTATTAAACAGTCTTTTTTACACAATGTGCCAACCTTAGTTGCGATTGTCGACAATGAAGTCGTAGGGTTTATATCTTACGGTAAAACACAGTCCTCTTCTTCTTCGGATGACTGGAGTGAAATATTTGCGCTGTATTTACTAGAAGAGTATCAACGTCATATGATTGGCTATGCGCTTACACAACGCGCGTTAGAGTTGTCTTATCCTGATAATGTAACACTATGGGTAGTCGAAGAGAATGAAAATGCTATTCATTTTTATGAGCAAATTGGATTTAAGGTAACTGATGATAAGAAACCGACTTACTTTGGAAAAACTTATAACGAAATTCGTATGGACTATATAAGAACAGAACATGATCATTAAACTATTTTAAAAAACAAAACATAAAAAAATACAAGCGCTAGTGCGCTTGTATTTTTCTGTCTCACGCCTTTTCCTTTTTCTAAATCATGTCTTAACTTCTATTAAATTAATTTTGGATATATTTTTCTCTCAAATAAGAACTTGTAAATAACATTAAATTAAATCGTTATCTAGATGGATTTTACTGCTATTCTATTACATTAACTGATTAGAAAGTATACTTAATGTGTTTCTCCTAGAGCGACTTTGATATCTTCATCTGATTCAATAATGGATTCAAGCGCAGCTTTCAATCCTTTTGCGATAGTTTGAATGGACATAGAAGGTTGTCCTGGTTTGTCTGTAACTTGTTCTGGAATAAAAGGGACATGAATAAAACCAAATTTAATATTTGGAAACTGAGTTGCTTGTAAAAACCCCAATTGATATAAAATATGATTACATACAAACGTACCTGCTGTATTAGATAATCTTGCTGGTACACCCGCTGTTTTAATTGCCTCTGTCATACGTTTTACTGGTAAATTAGAAAAATATGCAGCGTCACCTGATGATTGTATCATCTCATCTATAGGCTGATTGCCTTCATTATCAGGTATACGTGCATCATCTATATTGATACCTATGCGTTCTGGTGTTAATTCAAATCGACCACCAGCTTGCCCTATAGCTAAGACAATATCAAAATGGGTTGCTTTAAGTTTATTTTCTATGGTTACTTTACTTTTGTTAAAAACTGTCGGGATTTCTAATTTTTCTATCGTATGACCTTGTATCTCGTATGGTAATAAGTTAACCGCTTCTAATGCTGGATTGATTGTATCTCCTCCAAAAGGGTCAAAACCTGTTACTAAAATTTTCATCATTTGAAATCTCCTTTCATTGTTTAAATATTCATCAAATTACTTAAAAAGCCCAAATGTACATCAATCCTATATGAATCAAAATCAATATAAACGCAACAGGCGCCTGGGCTTTAATAACACCAAATTCTTGTTTCATTTCTAATAGTGCGACTGGCAATGTATTAAAATTAGCAGCCATCGGTGTTAATAACGTTCCACAAAATCCACCTGTCATTGCTAGTGCACCTGCAATAACTGGATCCCCACCTTGCGCAATAACAAAAGGAACACCAATACTTGCTGTGATAACTGTAAAAGCAGCAAATGCATTCCCCATCAACATTGTAAAAAGTACCATACCAATCACATAGGCCGCAGCACCTATTAAATGATTTCCCTCGGGCAAAAATGAGGATATCCCTTTGGAAATGACATCACCAACGCCGCTAACGGTAAATAGCACACCTAACGCTGCCAAAAATTGTGGCAATATCCCTACTGTACCAATTTGCTGTGTTAGTCTATCACTATCATACAATACATACTTTCCATTTGGTTTTATGACTATATAAGCAGCAATGAGTCCTAATATAGAAGACACTCCTAGTCCGATAGCTCCGCCTAATGGTGTCCAGTTTGAAACAATAACCGCAGCGACTGCCAGCACTATAGCTGGTATAAATAATTTATTTCCATATTTTTTCGAACCTTTATCTCCTTGTGTATCATTTACATCTACAATGTTTTTAATAACGACTTGTTTACATAGCGTTAATGCCCCCATAACTAAAATAAATATGCCATTAACAACATTGGGTATATATGGACCGCCAATAAATAAGATGGCTAATAAAATCCAAAATAATGCTGTACCATATTTCTTTTTATTTGAGGTGGCTTTTAGTACACGATAAGCGGTATAAAGTAATTGTAAGCCAATCAATATGTAAAAAATTTCTAAAATCTGATTTAATGTTTGATCACTCATGTGGTTTCACCTGCTTGTTGCCATACTTTTTATCTAAATATTTATCAAACCTTACATTATTAATCCATACAATCATAAAAACGATAACAGCAATGGGTAATGATGCTAGAACAAGGTCTATAGCATTTACTTTTATATTTAATGATTGAAATGTTCCCACCATTAAGAGTACGCCAGCCGCACCAACAAACAAATTTTGTCCAAAGAAATTACCATAATTTTCCATAGCAGAAGTTTGAGCTTTAATTTTTTCAATATCTTCTGGTTCTACTTCATTTTCTTGCAAATTATAACGTGTTCTTAAAGCCCCTTGCACCATTGGGTTAATTAGTGGACGAACAAATTGCGGATGCCCACCAATACGTATTGAAGCGACACCTGCAATCTCTCTTATCAATAAGTATATTGTCATTAAACGACCACTCGTCACTTTATTTACTTTGCCTATCATATTCGAAGCTTGCTTCTTTAAGCCAAATCGCTCAATTAAACCGACCATAGGTAGTGTTAAGATAAAAAGTGTTACTAAACGATTATCAACAAATGCTTTACCTAATGTTTCAAGAATTGCGTGTATATCCAATCCAGATACAATTCCTGTTATCACCGCGGCTATTAAAATAACAGCGATTGTATCAATTTTAAATAAAAATCCTAATACGATAATTAAAATACCTAATAATTTTAGCCATTCCATTTTCTGTCCTCCTTTTTTCTTTATATTAAAGGTTTCATTTTTTCAATACAATGAATTTTCTGATAATATTCAGTTGAAAATTTTTAATCTTTAACAAATAATATAAAAATAGACGAAATAGAACCCCTATTGATTAAAAGGTTTCCTTATTCCGTCTATACGTCCATACATGGATGGCTATAAAAATAAGTCTCATAAGTTAGTTTCATCCATTAGTTATTCATTAGATACGGCGCTTTAAAAGTAGTGCTTTTTAAGCTAGGCGTCAATTCATTTTTGTTTCGGTCAACTATCTTTAATCTCATATTCATTCGGAATGGTTCACAGATGCACATTTATTTAAGTGTTTGGAAACACATTACAACCATTTTAGTTCTGATTCACCAACGTGACGTGATGGTAGTAAAGTTTCAACAATTAATATAATTGTACAAAGCCACGCAATCACATTAAGTATCACAGCGATGCTATTGATTTGAATTATATCAAATAAAATATTCACCACGATAGTTATACCAATAAGCAAAATAGCAGTACTTCTTTTTCTACCGGCGTCGTAAAATCGCCGTAACGTGACTGCAAACATAGGCACAATCATCGCTAATACAAAAACGCCTACGATAGCGGATATGATTGCTGCAACCGTAAACACCCCTGTAACAAAGCAAATAATGCCTATGATAGCTACAATAAATACCAAAATGATATGAATCAATACTGGTGTCCAGAACTCTAATCTATTTGATTTACCTTGAAAATCTATATATTTTTTCCAAAAATCTTTATAGGCTTCTACCATATTTGACACTCCATTTTCCGTTTAAAATTAACCCTAAAAACCAATATTTAAATTTATACTTCATAATATATCGTAATAGCTTATCCACTAACAAGTAGAATTATACTTAAACAGTAAATATGATAATCTTTATGATTCAATATATGATTTAATAACAGTTTCTAATATAACTGGTAATTCTACAAATGCACTTTGTTTATGCAAACGTTCACTTAATTGATGCGCATCTTTACCGATGGGACCCAGCATTAATGTAGGTGCGCTAATCATTTTGATGGCTTCAAAAGGAATTGAATACGTTTGATTAAAATTGGGCGCATTCTGAGCATATAATGTCATATCATCCATATCAGTTTCAAACTTCAAATAACTGGCGTCACTTATACCATTAAAATAATGTACACGTTCACTATTACGTTGGAATTGATTTTTCAGTGTGTTTTGGACTAAATGAATCGTTGATTCTATACCCTCGTCATACGAAGTATTAACCGCAGGGTAGTATGGTGAAGCAAAAAATGTTACAACAGCAGGCGCAATATTTTTACATAATTGCATCAATTTATCTACGACATTAACGCTTTGTAAATGTAACTCACTTGTTTCTTTGATTGTCTGGTTTATAACTTGATTTATATGATCCACACCATATCGTTTGATTGCATACTGCTTAAGTTGCTCATAAGTCAGAACGTTTATTTTCGTATCAAATTGATAATTTTCTTCTTCTAATATAGAAAGCCATTCTGATTCACAACGTTCTACAGCCGTAATCACAGTATTAATAAAAGCGCTATAGATATCTTTCGGAGTCTTTTTGAATAAAAATATATTAAATAATCCCATGGTTTTAAAAGGTGTTTGAACATCATATGTATCTTTGAGGTCTCTCGTCATCAATGTAACAGGCAAAGGCGTTGATTCATTTTCAAAGCACTCTTTTAATTGGGTATTATATTCCAGTGCTTGCGTAATGTAACTCATCATAAAGCTAGAACTCAATCCTTCAAGTGGTTGGCCTACGTGTGTTTCTTTACCATAACAAAGCACACCAGGCATTATTTTTCCAATTGACCCTGAATATATGTAATGTTGGTCATCAATAGATGCTTGTTGAAACGTAGGCTCACTGTTTAAATGTAATTGAATATCCAAATGATATTCAGTTTTTAATGCCGCGAGTTTTTCTACTGCTTTTCTCATACCGGAAGAGTGTACTTCCTCATCTGGCACTGTTACTAATATAAGGTTAATATCCCACGCTTCCACTGAAGCTAACTCAATTAATGACAGGTGCAACATCAAACCTGCTTTCATATCCATTGTTCCGCGTCCAAATAAATAATCTCCACTGATTAAATCATTTACAGCATCTTCATCTAGATAGCCTTTATTTTGTTGAAAATAATAAGCTAATTTATCAGGGTCACAAGCGATATCCTTTGAAAAACCAAATTCGGATACCCCTACTGTATCATAATGACTTACTAGAACGATTGTTTTACCTGTCCGTGTACCATGATAAAAAGCGATGAGTGCTTCTTTATCATCTTCAGTCAACACTTTTTGTATATGGTCAGAGTTTTTTTGAAAATAATTAAGTTGTGACAATAATTGGTGCACTAAACTAGGAAAAGTTTTTTCACCTTGGGTATTCGTAACCGTTGGATGTTTTACAAGCCGTTTTAATAAAGCGAGTCGCTCTTTTTCATTTTGCCATAGTGTATTTTTCAAATTTACCCCTCCTATGTAAACGTTCACTAAATTATAATATGTATCTTAGATGATAACCAATATTTTCATTAAAATATACAATTAACTTAGTTTTACCGCACAAAATTATATTACTACCTCCTTAAATCAATAATATGCATTTAAAAATGCACCCTCAAAGTCAAATTGTCCATCCAACTTTTGGGGTGCATCATCTTTTCTGCTCAATTTACGAGCTAGCTTATTATATTTAATTATTAAATTGGCGTTTCGGTACTAGCAACCACACAGCAATAAACGCAATAATTGCAAGTGTAGCATTAAACCATAAACCATACATGGCGCCCACATGAATATTTTGCTTCGCTGTCATCATACTAAATATGGTACCTGAAATAGCTACACCAAATGAATTACCTAGCGATGACGCCATCTTATAAACGCCGGACGCTACACCAACTTTGTCTTCTGGTGCTGTGGTGACAGCTGTATCTGTTGAAGGTGTTGCGTACATCCCTAAACCGATACCGTATATTAAATAACCCAGCACACAACTAACAACATAAACTGTTGTCGGTAAAAATGTTAATGAAATTAAGATAATACCTATAGCGTTCAGCCCTGCCCCTATAAGCATCGGTTTTTTGGGACCGATTGCTTGTAGAACTTTTTCACCAACGCGAATCATAACTAAAACTGCTACTAAATAAGTGATTGTCATTACACCTGATTGAAAAGATGTGAAATGCAAACCTGATTGAAAATACGTATTTGCAACAATTAATGTACCTGCTACAGCGTTCAATAAAAAGTTAGAGACTGTAGCACCACTATACGCTTTATGTTTAAACAACTTGAAATCGATTAATGGGTTTTTAATTTTACTTTCAAATAATATAAATACAATAATTGAAATGATGAATATCACAATTAACATCAAAATAAACGGTGAAAAGAAACCATAATTTGAAGATTGTGTAATAATTAGATTGACACTCAGCATTGCAACTATCAGTATAATTAATCCTACGATGTCAAATTTGGCACGTTTGGATAGCTCAGTTTGAACTGCTTTCGTTTCCGGCGCATGTTTCATTAAATACATAGATAATAATGCTACGATTATAGATATTATAAATATAGAACGCCAGCCTACAAATGTAGCCATAATACCACCAAAGAATGAGCAGATACCTGTACCGCCCCATGAACCTATAGACCAGTAACTTAACGCACGTTGGCGCCTTCTACCAATATAATATTCATTGATAATTGCCAATGTTGAAGGCATAATACAAGCTGCTGATAATCCTTGTATGGCTCTCCCAATAACGAGTAATGGAATGAATCCAGGTATAATAATAAGTAAAGAACCTAATATACTTAAAAATAAACCTATGTAAGTCATTTTAACTCTGCCATACCTATCAGCAAGTCCACCTGTACCAACGACAAATAGACCACATAATAATGCTGTTAAACTTACAGCTACATTAATTGTTCCATAGTTCGTATCAAAAGATGATTGCAGTGCGGGAACAATATTAACGAGTGATTGAGCAAACAACCAAAATGTGATCACACTTAAAAAAATACCTAGAAGAAGCCGATTATCTCCTTCAAACGGTCGTTCTGTTTCCATATATTTTTTGCCTCCTAATCCCCCATGAAACAAGCAGTAATTATTATCAGTGGCTTTGACTATCAAACCACAAAAACATTTTTCTCCCTTTTAAAATAATTACTATAATATAGATATGACTTTTTACTTATCAAAAAAACAAATGATTTTTCAAAAGTCAATATATCCAAAATAACACTAAGTGGTTAATATTGCTAAAAAACAGTGCATATAGTGTATAAATATACCTAGAAAGAAATTTAACATTTATATAAACTATCTTATTTATGAGTTACCGTGACCAAATATTTTATCTCATTAGCACAATACCTCTACTTTGATCATTCAATATATAAATCTGTATTATATGTTTACCATTATCAGAAAATTCAAATAATATATCTTTATATCCTTGTATTTCGATAATAATTATAGTACTGTGCATTTAATCAAAATATAGCATCCCGTATTAAATGACATTAGAGCTACATTAAAATAACCCATTTCACATAAAAGAAGACAATTTCCCAGTAATTTGGAAAATTGTCTTCTTTTTATTTTAGAATTAAAAAGATAACACTTTATGATTATGCTTCAACGAACCATTGAATCGCACGTTTAATCGCATAATCCCAATAAGCATAATCATGTGCGCCTGGTCCATCTTCAAATAAGTATGACACTTGTTTTTCGTCTAAATAATTAATAAATTTCTTATTATCTTCATATAATTCATCTTCTGTGCCACACATAATCAATAATTCTGGTATCGCTTTATGTTGTTGCATAGCTTGTTCAACTAAATAATATGGGTCTAGTTCATTGCCCTTTGCATTTTTAGATATGCCAGCGATTGCTTCTCCTGAGTAATCGTACCATTTATAATCCATAAATGCCTGAGCATCAAATACAGCAGATAATGGGCAAGCTTTTGCAAATCGATGGCCCTCAGCTAAAGCATATTTAATTGTTCCATAGCCACCCATAGAATGACCTGCAATAAAATTATCCTCTCTTTTATGAGATAATGGCAAGATTTGATGTACATAATCAAACACTTCTAATATATAATCATAATATTTATGGCCAAATACCATATTGCTATAACCGCTATGGTCTGCATTAGGCATAATAACTGCAAGTTGATGTTCATTCGCATAGCGTTCAATACTGGTGTAGCGCATATAGGACGTTTCATCACTTGATAAACCATGTAATAATAATAAAGTTTTTAAGGGTTTAGGCTGTGCTTCTTTGTTAAAATAACTTGCATCTTCTGGTAAAACCACCATAAAATGATGATGCATGCCTATTGTTTTTGAATTATAATTAATCGATAATATTGCCAACTGTTTCACGACCTTCTATTCATTAATCGTTTGTGGTTGTTGTTTACTTCTTTTCTCTGCTCTGTGTGCTGGGTCTAAGCGTTTTTCTAATAATCTTAAACCTACATCAATTAAAATAGCAATTAATGCGATAGGTATTGCACCAGCTAAGATAAATGTCGTACCATCTGTAGCGTTTGTACCGCGAATAACAATATCGCCTAAAGTTGGCGCACCGATAAATGATCCCACTGCTACAACGCCAATTGCTACTACAAGTGCAATTCTTAATCCACCTAAAATGACTGAAAGCGATAAAGGTAGTTCAATCATTCTCAACACTTGGTTTCGTGTCATCCCCATGCCTTTACCAGCATCTTTAATATTTACATCTACACCCATAATACCTGTATAGGTGTTTTTTATAATTGGTAATAAAGCATATAAGAAGACTGTGACTACAACTGTTGTCGTACCTAACCCCATAACTAACATAAGAATCGCTAACATCGCAATGACTGGAACTGTTTGGATAATATTCGCAATCGTAATAATCAAACCAGAGAACTTACTGTATCTTGCGATGACGATACCAATTGGGATACCGACAATGGATGCAAATAATACACCATATACAGACATTAATAAATGTTTTAAAAATAAATCCCAAAGGTAGCCATAGTTAACTGAATAATATTCTACTAATTGCTGTAATAAATTACCTTCCATTAGTTTTGACCACCTTTCTTATCGTCTTCAAAATAATTATGTGCTTTCAAGAATTTTTCTGCAACCACAGCAGGCTCTTGACCTTCACCGTCTGCTTGATAATTCAATTTTTGCATTTCATCTGTAGATACTTTCTTAGCTAATTTATCAATAATTGGCTTCAATTCTGGATGTTTGTCTAACAATTCATTTGTAGCTACCGCACTCGCATCATAGGGTGGGAAAAAGTGTCTATCATCTTTTAATACTTTTAAATCATAAGCTGCAATACGGCCATCTGTGGAATAACCCACTGCTACTTCTAAATTATTTGAATGCAACGCATCGTATACTAAACCAATTTGCATTGGTCTAATCGTGTCAAATTTAAATCCATATTCTTGAGTAAACCCTGGATAGCCATCACCTTTACGATTTAACCATGAACTGTCCACTCCAAGTCGAAGTTCTGGATGCTTTTTCAAATCTGATACAGTATCTAAATTATATTTTTCTGCAGTTTCTTTCGTTACCATAAATGAATATGTGTTTGCAAAACCATATGAATCAAAAAATGTTTGATCGAATTTCTTTTGGAAACCATCTTGTGTTACTTTCATTGCTTTTTTAGGGTCTTTAATCGGATCTTCGTTTAATGCGCCAGTCAAGTCTGTACCATTATATCTTGTACCTGACATGTTAGCGTCACCATTAACTAACGCATTGTGTTGAATCGTACTTGATCCTAAATTGTTGATTAGTGTCGGTTTAATCTTACCGTTTGTATCATGTTCTATTAACAGTCTCAACATATGAGACATAATTTGTGATTCACTTGTTGCTAGCGCTGTAATTTTGACATCATCTTCTGAGCTGTTGCCACCTAATCCAGGTAAACTACATCCAGATAAGACCGTCAGACACAACACAAGCACAATACAATATTGTTTCAATTTCTTCATAATGTCCTCCTCAAATTATCTGGATACTTTTAATCCTTTAGGTACAGCCCATCTTTCTACGATTGAAAGTAAGAAGTCTACGAATAAAGCTAATGCAGTAACTAATACCGCTGCACTTATAATCATTAATGGGTCATACAAGTTTAATCCGTTAAATACAAAATCACCTAAACCGCCCGCGCCTACGTAGCTGGCTAAAGTAGCCCAACTAATTACGTAGACAGAAGATAGTCGGATACCCCCTAAAATAAGCGGTAAGGCTAATGGTAATTCAATATCTTTCATTAATTGAAAGCGTGTCATACCCATGCTTGTGCCTGCTTCTTTAATATTGTCATCTATGTTTTGTACACCTAATACAGTGTTATTTAAAATTGGTAATAATACATATATAAATAATGCTACGATTGCAGGTAATTTACCAACACCAAATATCGGTATCATGACAGCTAATACCGCTAATGTTGGGATTGTTTGAAGCACCCCAGCAATTGTTAATACAATATTAGATGTTCTTTTCATTTTAGATAGTAAAATCCCTATTGGTACCGCGATTACAATAGCAATTAATAAAGCGATGATTGAGATATAGAAATGTTCAACTGTTTTAGATATCAGTTGCCCACCATATTGATCTATAAAGTCTTTCATTACTTATCAGCTCCTACATTGTCGGGCTCAACAATAGCATTTTTTTGTGCGCTGATATCTTCATCTAATTCGCCCCAAATACTATCGTAAACAATATCAACTAAGTTTGCTCTTGTAATTAATCCAATCAGTGTTTCTTCATCGCTATCTACAACTGGTACGTTTCTTACATTACGTTTTAAGATTGTGCGTACTGTATCTTGTAATTTACTATCTACTCTCACTCTATAAATATCACGTTGCATCATGTCTATAAGTTCTTTCCCACCACGTAGTCCTTGGTTTATATCTTCAATGTCTAAATAACCAAGCAGCCTACTATTGTTTCCAACTACGAATATTGTATCCACGCGACGTTCTCTCATAATTTTAACCGCTTCGTTTAATGAACTGTCTGCATGTACTGTTACTGGTCGGATCATTGCATCTTTAACAGTTCTCATATTAGGTCTATCTTGAATCAATCTATTTTGACCAATAAAGTCGCGGACGAAATCATTTGCAGGATGACGTAAAATATTATCTGGCGTATCGTATTGAACGACTTGCCCTTCAGACATAATACAAATCTTGTCTGCCAGTTTAATCGCTTCATCCATATCATGTGTAACAAAAATAAATGTTTTACCTAATTTTTGTTGCAATTGTTTCACTAAGTCTTGCAACGTGTCTCTCGTGATTGGATCTAATGCGCCAAACGGTTCATCCATTAAAATGACATCTTGTTCAGCAGCTAATGCACGAACAACACCAATACGTTGTTGCTGCCCGCCAGAAAGTTGAGAAGGATATCTATCTAAATATTCTTCAGGTAAATCGACAAGTTTAATTAACTCTTTCGCTTTTTTCTCTTTCTTTTCTTCAGACCATTTTAATAACTTAGGGACTAATACAATATTTTCTTTAATGGTCATATGAGGCATTAATCCAATTTGTTGAATTACATAACCAATTTTCCTACGTAGTTCAACAGCATTCATTTTACGAACATTTTTGCCGTTGATTGCAATTTCTCCTTCTGTAGCTTCAATCATTCTATTTATCATTCTTAAAGCAGTTGTTTTACCGCTTCCACTTGTACCTATAAATGCGATAAATTCACCAGATTCAATTTCTAATGAAATATTATCGACAGCTTTTTTTGTGCCGCCATAGACTTTAGATAAGTTTTTTATACTTAACATGTGTTAATTCCTTTCTATACTTATATTCTCAATTAAAAGTTTCTTATAAATATAGGGCTACCTGTGGATGTTATACAAATCCGAAAATAAGTAAAAACATGTAGCACAACTAGCCCTACTTTATTCATGTGTCGGTCAAAAAGATTAATTTCGACTTATTTTATCCATACTATATATTAAGATAACTCAATAAATGAAAATAAACAATTTATAACTGTAAATTTTGTTTATTAAAATATTGAAGTAAATTTACATTCAATAGCTCAAAATTAATTCTAAAATTTTATTTTCGTTTTATGTCAATAAGGTGTCCTAATTCTTTTGGTTTTACTTGAATCCCACCCAACTGCGCATAATCATCTATAGCATTTTTAATTTTTCCTGGGAACGCTGATGGTCTACCAGTCGTTGTGTCCATCCCCATGAGCATCACTTCATACGTTGCACAGCGTGTGTTTTGAGAATCTACTAAATTCATAAATACATGCAACCGTTTAGCATCATAATCATATAATGCCACTTTTACCGTAATCGGTTCATCTACTTTAATTTCTTTTAAATACATAACATGATTCTCTAAAGTAAAAATGGTGTACTGAAGTTTGTCAATGGCTTCCATATCTAAACCTAGCTCCGCAAGCCAAGCATCTGTAGCATCACTAAATACACGATTATATTCAGCATCATTCATATGCTGATTATGGTCTACCCAAATATCTTTAACAGTTGTTCGATATTGAAATTGAGTCATATTAACCTCCGTTTATTTTGTAACTTTTTTCATTGAGGCAGTATCTCCCGGCCAATAAGCTTCCGCTAATTTTTTTACTTTAACTAAGAATTCATTACGTTTTTGATCTAATTCAGACATTGACTGACTTTGTGAAGCTATTTCACAGCCATTAACGACATCATCATATAGTGTTTGAGTTAATTCAGGCGCAATTAATTTTGTCCATGGTTTTTTCAATGCTGGTCCAAATTGTTTCAACATATGACGCATGCCACCTTCGCCGCCTGCAAGATGGAACGTCATAAATGGCCCATATTGTGCGTAACGTAATCCTGCTGCATGTGTAAATGCTTTATCTACTTCTTCTGTTGTCGCTACGCCGTCATTAACAATATGTAATGCTTCTCTCCATAATGCTTCCATTAACCTATCAGCGATATGACCTTCAATTTCATGTCTCACATGTAATACATCCATGCCAATACTTTCATATATTGCTTCAGCTTTAACCGTTGTAGCTTCATTCGTTTGTTTGCCAGGGACAACTTCTACCAATGGCAAAATATACACTGGGTGGAACGGGTGCGCCACCACTAAACGTTCAGGGTGTTTTAAATTTTGTTGTAATTCTGAAGGCATAATTCCAGAAGTACTCGATCCAATCATTGCATCTGGCTTAGCGTAAGCATCAATTTCAGTTAATACTTGATCTTTAATTGATTCGATTTCTGGAACATTTTCTTGAATATGATCAGCATCTTTTACAGCTTCTTCTAAATTTGCTGTGAATGAAAGCTTATCTAAAGATGCACCTTCTGCTAAACCTAATTGTTCAGCATATGGCCAATTTTGTTTTACTTGCTTTAACATTCTTTCATAAGCACCTTCACTCGGATCAGTTGCTACCACTTCATGACCGTGGGCTAAAATACGCGTAATCCAACCACTACCTATAACACCTGTACCTACCACTGCAAATTTCATTATTTGCCTCCTTTTGGATCTCTAAGTTGATATTTCACGCGCGCTTCAGCTGGCGTCATCGGTTCTATATCTAAATCTTTTAATATTTCAACCGCACGTTCAACAAGTTGCTCGTTAGAAGCTTTGACACCTTTAGATAAATATAAATTATCTTCTAATCCAACGCGCACATTGCCTCCACGTTTTGCTGCTTCTTCTACAGTTGGCAATTGCATTCTTCCAATTCCAAACGCTGACCAATGTGCATTGTCAGGAATACGTGTTTTAAAATATTCAATTGTTTCCGCGTCATTTTCAGCGCCCCACGGTATGCCTAAACAGAATTGGAACATTGGTTCACCTTCAATAAGGCCTTCATTAACTAATTGTTTAGCAAACGAAATATGTCCACTATCAAAACATTCTAATTCAGGTTTTACGCCTGCATCTTTTACAAGTTGTGCTTGTTTTCTTAACCAATCTGCTGGGCTTAAATACACAGCATCTCCCATGTTCACGCTTCCACAATCAAGCGTGCACATTTCTGGTAATAAGGCACCAATTGCTTCGTGTCTCTCAGCAGGTGTTTGCATATCTGAGCCTTTAGCCGCTGTATACGGATCTTCAAGGTTAGGGATAAAGTCTCCGCCACCACCTGAAGTAATATTGATAATAATATCTTCATCAGCTTCTCTAATTAATCTGACTGCTTCTTTAAAAAATTCAACATCATGGCTTATACCCCCTGTTTCTGGGTCTCTTGCATGAATGTGTGCTACAGTAGCTCCTGCTCTTGCACATTTAATTGCTGAATCTGCAATTTCTTGAGGCGTTACAGGAACACTTTTATTTTTATCTACAGTATCTCCAGCACCTGTTAAAGCTGCTGTTAGCATAACTTTTTTCATATATAAACCTCCAACAGAGTTTTTATCACATGGGATAGTGTACCAACTGGACGGTTTAGTTTCAACCCTTAAAACGGCCAAAAAAAGGGATAAATGATGATGTCTCGTCATTTATCCCTATACTATCAGTACTTCTCACGATTTGAGAATTTAATTATTTTTTTATAATTTTAACTTTTTTATGCATCGTTTCGTCGCATTCGATTTTTTTCAGTGTAAGATGTTAATCTTTCTAAAACTTTTGACCTCATTGACTCATCTAATGCATCTAATCCAAACACCTCTGATAACCATAAACCATCTACTGCCAACCTTATAATTGTCGCATCTACTTTATCAAGTCCGTCTCGTTCTATTTTATCTTGCCATGCTTTATAGGTATCTTGTAACGGCAATAATAAATTACTGTTTATACCTTGTGCAGCCAACATTCCAGAAGTAATGGATGCATTTTCTGAACGGTGTTCTCTTGTAGCTTCAATAAAGGCGCGAAGTAATTTACCTTCATCTTGATCGTCTTTTTGTACATGCTCATTGACATTATTTCTATACAATTCATCTGCATGATCTACAAGTCCTTGTATTAACGCAAATTTATTTTTAAAGTGATACAGTAAACCACCTTTACTTACACCTGCTTTTTTGGCTACTGCATCCAGAGTTAAATATTCACTGCCTTGTTCGTTAACAATAGCCGCTGCTGCTTGTAATAGTTGCGTACGTTTAGACGCTCTTGCCATGACTACACCTCCTTAAATAATTTAATTTCGTTTGTATTTTTATCTTTTGTTTATCCGAGCAAACTATAAACGATAAATTATCAACTTGCAACATTATTATATTTTTTATATAACTTTATAACAGTTTAATCAAGTGGTGATACGTGCTTTTACTAACTTAAACATATGATATAACTATACAACCCTTTTTATATTCGTAACACACAAAACATGCAATGTGTGTTTACAAACTACAACTGATTTGTATAGTAAAACGCCAATTTATTGAGCGATTAGTCATCATTCATCCCTTTGCCTTCTAAAATATGCTCAATATATTTTTCAACTCTATTTTGTCTTGTTGATGCCTTTTTAGCATTTCCAATATAGTACATATATTGACGTTGTCTACCTGGTGTTAAATGATTAAATGCTTCTTTTAATGCTGGTGATGCTTCTAATTTATTTTTTAATTCTTCAGGCATATGATATGTTTCTGTTGTTTTCATAGGTACCTTTTCTCCAGACTTTTCAAGACGAATCGCTTCCTCAATATACCATTTAATTTCATCTTTTCTGTTTTTGATTTCTTCTAGACTTTCAAACCTTAATTGTCTCGCTGCTTGAACATTTTTTGTTTGTTGAATCAATGAATGATAGGGGTCTTCCATGATAGCCCCCTTTTCAAATAACAAAGCACAGTATTGTTTAAAATTTTGTATAATTACAACGTTCTTATGATTTAAAGTATAACAAGGATGCATCCATTTATAATCTTCTACTAATTCAGTTTCTTGCAAAATTGTTCTAAGTAATTTAAAAGAGGCTTGCCAATCGTTTAATCCATCAATAAATGCATCTACCTTTATATTTTTATTTTTTTCAACCATAAGCACTCACCCTTTATTTTTTATTTATTTTCATTTTACTATGAATAGTGCAATTCAAGCCATTACAAAAGTATTCTAAAGAACAAACCAAGTTTTCCGATTAGTGTAATATGATTTAAATATAATTTGTGTTATGATGCTTTTATTATTTTCAATTTACATAAAATAAAGAGGTGTTCTAATGCAACAATCAAAACATTTAAAAAAAGTGCTGAGTTTATCTGATGTTATGGGTATTGCTATCGGACAAATTATTGGCGCTGGTGTCATGTCCTTAACGGGTATTGGTATACAAATGACAGGAAGTGGCATTACGCCAGCATTCATTCTATCATCACTTATAACATTACTTACGATGTTACCTATAGCAATTTTAGCTTCTAGTTTACCTACTACAGGGGGTATGTATCAATATACTAGTCGGTTACTGTCACCTAAAACAGGTGTTTTTTGGTTATTATTATTCATCTTTTTACAAATAACATTATCTTTATATGCGCTTTCTTTTGCACAATATCTTGAAGGTTTACTCCCTGGTGTTCCAGTAAGAACTGTAGCCTTTTTACTACTCACCGTTTTGTTTGTAGTTAATATCGTGGGCATTAAATCTGCTTCAATCGTCGGTAACTTAATGGTAATAACTTTAATCTTAGCTTTATCATTCTTTATTCTTTTTGGTTTACCTCATGTTAATTTTAGCGTATTCAGCACCTCATCCATGTTTCCTGATGGTTTTACTGGTTTCTTTACAGCAGTGGGTCTCGTTTCATTCGCTACAGGTGGAGCTCAAGTAGTAGCTGAACTTGGTGGAGAAATGAAAAACCCTAAGAGAGATATACCACTTGTAATCGTTGTAGCTACTATTTTTGTAGGGTTATTATATGCTTTTATCGCCTCTATTGCAGTTGGGGTTTTACCAATACCTGAAGTTGCAGGCAGACCTTTAACAAGTGTCGCTAAAGAAGTGCTACCATCACCAGTATTTATTTGCTTTATGGTTGGAGGAGCGATGTTCGCTTTAGCTACGACTCTGAACGCAACATTCACGTGGGTCACAAAAAGTTTATTAATTGCTATCGAAGATGGATACTTGCCCAAGACGTTAGGCACTGTTAATAAACGCTTTGGCACGCCACATTGGTTATTACTAATATTTTATATTATCGGAATTTTACCAATTGTAAGTGGTATGTCTCTAGATGTTGTCGCACAGTTAGGTACAGGTATTTCACTTATCGTATTTGCTTTCCCTGCGCTAGCTGTTACACAATTACCTAAAAAATATCCTGAAGCTTATAAGCAATCTTTCTTTAAATTGCCTTATCCAGTACTAGTGGTCATCGCTACGGCAGCCATTGTCGTTTTACTCTATCAATCATACTTGCTAATTTCAGATTTGAAATTAGGTTATATTATGGGAACATTTGCATATATTTTTATTTCTGCATTGATTGCTCATTTTTCTAATAAAAAATCAAACTTATCTATTGAATCTATACAATTCGCTAAAAATGTTCCAAAAAATGAGGACTGGGACAAAAACCAAATTTTTATAAAATGATTTCGTTTATCCACGCCATCAAGAAGAACTAGAAAAAATAGTCCAGAGCCGAATTGCTTGCATAAGTGCTACTAGCCCCCAATGGATTACATGAGCTTCGACTCATGCATAAGTGCTACTAGCCCCCAGTGGGTTACATGAGCTTCGGCTCATGCATAAGTGCTACTAGCCCCCAGTGGGTTACATGAGCTTCGACTCATGCATAAGTGCTACTAATCTTCATAAATGAAGAAGTAGCACTTTAGAAGTAGCACTTTTGAAATAGCTTTTTAGACCTGTTTTTCTTTAGTAAAGTAAGGCTTTATATTTTTATTCCATTCACCTCCTGCCAACACAATATTCAAGATTAAAACATTATTTATGTCTCAATACCTTTTTCAACAATAGCACTCCATTAAACTTAAAATGGATGCTATTGTTATGTATATGTTAAACACTATAAAAACATAAGAGTCACAAAGAAGTTTGTATCAATGTACTATTTAATACATTCAAACATGCCTCCCTTTTTTCAAATAAGTCACTTTATCAAAATACATCTTTAATCTATGTAGCGATTTGCTTTTCTTATGGTTTAATATAAGTAAAATTATATTAAAATCATTATAAAATATTAAAATCAATCCCTAATCTCTGTTACACTTATAAATAATCACTTTTTAAGTGTGTGTGGTAAAGCGTTAAATGATTTATGTAAGCGCTTTAAGTTTATGGAGGGGATGTTTTATGCAACAAGATAATATTTGGTTAACAATTGTTGGTCTCATTATTATCATTTTAATCGTTGGTTTATTGATAGCCAAACGTATCAGCCCTGTGGTAGGTATGATTTTAATACCAAGTATAGGGGCTTTAATATTAGGTTATAGTATTGGAGACTTAGTAGATTTCTTTAATAGTGGGTTAGATCAAGTAATCAACGTTGTCATCATGTTTATCTTTGCCATTATTTTCTTTGGAATCATGAGTGACAGTGGTTTATTTAAACCTTTAGTGAAAAGGTTAATTTTGTTAACGAGAGGTAACGTCATCATCGTCTGTATTGTCACAGCAATCATTGGTACGTTCGCGCAATTAGATGGTGCAGGTGCAACAACATTCTTGCTATCAATTCCTGCATTATTACCACTGTATAAAGCCTTAAATATGAATCGATATCTATTACTTTTATTACTTGCTTTAAGTGCCGCTATTATGAATATGGTACCTTGGGGCGGCCCGATGGCGCGTACGGCTTCAGTCTTAAACATAAAAAACGTGAACGAGCTATGGTATGGTGTTATTCCTATTCAAATTATAGGGTTCTTCCTTATACTCATATTTGCTGTATATTTAGGTTTCAGAGAAAAAACACGCATCAGCCGTGATATTCGTTCTGGTAAATTACCAGATACTCAAGACGTGGACATACATAAATTAGTAGAAATTTATGAGCATGATCAAGATATTAAGTTCCCTATCCGTGGTGTTGCTGTTACAAAACCTTGGATTAATTGGGTGAACGTCGCATTAACCATCGCAGTCATTGTAGCAATGTTAGCTAACATTGCTCCACCAGAATTCGCATTTATGATTGGTGTTGCAATTGCTTTAATTATTAATTTCCCAAATGTCGATGAACAAATGAGTCGTTTAAAAGCGCATGCGCCAAATGCTTTAATGATGGCTGCAGTTATCATTGCAGCAGGCATGTTCTTAGGAGTATTAAATGAAACTGGTATGTTAGAATCTATTGCACTCAGCTTTATTCATATTATTCCAGACGCAGTAGGTCCGTATTTACATATTATAGTGGGTATATTTGGTGTACCTCTAGATTTATTAACGAGTACGGATGCTTATTACTTTGCTGTATTACCAATCGTAGAACAAACAGCAAGTCAATTCGGTGTACCTAGTATTTCTACAGCTTATTCTATGGTTATTGGTAATATTATAGGAACATTCGTCAGTCCATTTTCACCAGCGCTATGGTTAGCTATAGGTCTTGCAGAAGCAAACATGGGTACTTATATTAAGTATGCTTTCTTCTGGGTTTGGGGATTTGCAATCGTAATGTTACTCATTGCTATGTTAATCGGCGTTGTAACTTTTTAATATGCACTTTATAAAAACAGCGAAGCCTTTTGGCTCCGCTGTTTTCTATGTGTTTATTTGAGTATTTTTATATTTTGCGACATTTTTAAGGCTAATCACTAAAATGAATGCTACGATAGCAATCGCAGCTGAGAAGTAGGTAGTTGCATATACGTTTAAATTAGATACAACTAAACCACCCACAATACCACCAATACCGATGCCGGCATTTAAACTGGACATATTCCAACTCATTACTTGGCTTGTATCACCTTCAACATGTTCAATAATACCACTTTGAACAGCTGGATTAGTACTCCATTGCATAATATTCCAAATAAAGATAACCATTAATAATAAGCCTGTTCCTGGTAAGAAAACATTAAGGATAAGCATCATGATAATAAATATAGTAGTAGCGATAATTAACCAACGTTTACTTGTAAGTCTATCCGATAAAAAACCACCCATTGAGGTACCTATTACACCTGCTACACCATTAATTAATAATGCAACAGAAACAAATGACAGATCATGTCCCCCAGAAAGCATCAATGGATTAATATATATGAATGTAACTGAGTTCGCTACTAATAATAAGAATGTGATACCTAAGTATTTTGTTACTTCAACTGGTCTCAGCACTTTAGAATAACTACTTGAACGTTTCGAATCTGTTTCTGTATTGGTAGATGGATAACTGCTTAATTTCGGAACATACGCATACATTAAAACCCCTACAAGTATACTAATAACAACAATAAATAGAAATGTATATCTCCAACCAACTAAATCACCTATAATTGTGCCAATCGGTACACCAAAAACGTTTGCGCCACTAAAGCCTGAATACACAATACCTATCATTTTGCCACGGTGTTGAGGTGCAGTTAACAAGGCTGTTAACGCTAGTATTTTAACTACAATTAAAGCAGCTGCTGCAGATGATAATATTCGTCCGACTACTAGAATAGAAAAGTTAGGCGCTATAGCAATAATAAGATTTCCTACAACAAACACTGCTAAAGCCCATAGTAAAACCTTTCGTGGTGAAAAACGGTTGGTTAACTTCACTAATATAGGACCAGCTACGGCAAATGTAATAGCGTATAAAGTTACTAATTGCCCTATGACAGGTTCAGAGACTTGTAAATCATTACTCATTAAATTCATAATCCCTGCAACCATCATTTCGACCATTCCAACAATAAATATACTTAAAATAAACGTAATAATACGCATAATTGACATAAATATCCTCCTCTCTTTGCTTTGATTTCAAAAATTTTATAACTGTTTTATTATAAACCATTCGTCAATATATATGAATATGTCACTATATGTAAAATTTTTAATTTCTAAATTAAAGGCAGGAAACGAACAGAAATCCAAAATTGAATTTGGTCTCATGTTCTGTCCCCTGCCGCACAAATTGATTGTAAATAAATGGGCAATCAGCAATCAAGGTATTTCTAAATCGTGCATCGTTTTGTAGTTCTCTCGCATATATAACTAGCATGCACTATAGCCAGACATGCACTGTAACAATCATATACATTTTCATCGATTATCTTCTGATATATGACGGCCAATTAATTGATCGCGTTGATTAAAGAATTGACGATAGCTTAAATAAGTTGCAATCAATGCTGACATAATAGTTGCAGTCGTATGAATAAACACGACCATCAGTTGAAATTTCACTGCTTCTAATGGTGCTACACCGCCAATAATTAAACCAGTCATCATACCTGGTATAGACACAATACCATATGTCTTCACAGAATCAATCGTTGGTACAATCGCTGTTTTTATACTTTCACGTATTGTACCTTTTGAAGATAGTTTTGGATCTGCGCCTAATGCTAATTTTGCTTCTATTTGACTCATTTCTTTCACGAATTCACGGTCTAAATTTTGATAAGCAAGGTTAATAGCAATCAACCCATTACTTCCAAGCATTCCTGCTATCGGAATAACTTCATTGGGTTTAAAATCAATTGCTCCAGTTAATATAACCCCAAATAATGGTAACGCAACCCCGACAAATATAGCAATGAAAGAAATCCAAAAAACATTATGCATGACTGGCGAAGCCCTACTAATAGTGTTCCAAGAGGCGTTAACAATTATGATTAAGACAAATAATAATAATAACCAAGCTTGATTTACATCAAATATAAAATGAAGTAAATAACCTAAGATAACTAATTGAACGACCGCTCTAATAGTAGCAATTAACAAATCTTTTATGATATGTAACTTCTCTTTATATGAGACGATAATTGGGAAAAGTAAGAGTGTGCCGGTAAGTACTAAAGCTGTCGTGCTCATCTTAAATCCTCCTCCTTCTCTATTTGACCATCAACGATTCTAATGCGTTTTTGAAAGTGTCTCATACTTTGGTCATTACTATGTGTAATCCACAATATACTTACACCTTCATCGGCAAGTTTAAAAATGAGAGATTCAATTTTTTCACTATTATGTATATCTAAAGCACTCGTAGCTTCATCTAGTAATAATATTTTTGGTTTATACATTAACTGTCTAGCTATGGTTATACGTTGTCGCTCTCCACCAGAAAGATGACTTACACTGGTATTAAAGTTATAGTGTCCTAGACCAACCGCTTTCAATAGTGCTTTAGCTCTTTTACGATTAAATTTATCGTTTCTTATATTAGCAGGGAAAGCTAAGTTATCGCCAATCGTTCTATCAAACAAATCACTTTCTTGTAGCAAATAACTCACTTCCATACGTAATTCTTCTGGGTTAATCGTTTCATATGCGTCCCCATTTAGATATAATTCTCCTTGCGTTGGACTTATCAAATTATTAATTAGGCGAAATAATGTACTTTTACCGCTTCCAGAAGGCCCAACAACAGCAATCGTTTCCCCTGATTCTATTTTCAAATTAATCTCTTGAATGATTTTACGGTTATCTATTTGATATGAAACATTTCTGAGTTCTAACATTTTGAACCTCCTAAATACATATATAAGTCGTATTCCCTAATATAATTACTTTATTATGTCATTCATTAGAAAAAGTTAAATAACTTTAATCTATACTCTCAATATGCCATTAAATGAAATAACTATTTATTTTAAAAAGACTATAGCAATAAAAGAAATTAAATTATTGAAAGCATGTAAAGAGATTGAAACAGCTAAATTTTTACCACTTTTTAAATATACAAATACTAATCCTAACGCAATAAATATATAACTACCAATTTCAAATGGCGATGTTGCGCCTAATACATGTATACCAGCAAATAATATAACAGAGAGTACACTTGCAACACCATACGTTATTTTTTTACCTAATTCATGAATAATTAAATGTCTAAATAATAATTCTTCAATGATTGGCGTCAAAACAACAATGTCCACAAATAAAAAGGGAAGCATCCAATTATTTTCAAACATATCCTCCAATATCATTTGGTTTTGCGTCTCACTATATTGCAAAGTTTCTGGTAAAAGTGTCATAAGCCAATCATAAAAACTATTTAAACCAATAGTAGAAATGTATGTAATAAAAATAACAAGTACATACTTACGAACTTGTTTGAATCTTTTTGTAGTCATTGTTTTCAAATTATCGTTTATATGCATCAAATAAAAGCTGAAAATAATACTTATTTCTGCTATGACACCGCCAATAATCAATACATTATGATTACTAAAAAGCGAAGTATCATCTAAATTAAAAGCAGAGTATAAGGCTAATAAAAATATTAATAACATTAGCGGTATGATATTATTCGCTAAGATATAAATGGGGATTAACCAGAAATCTCTTTTTACTACTTTTTGTTTTTGCCATATATTTGTATGTGTAAATTGAGTAATATGAGATTCTGATGGCTTGTCAGTCATATGACACCTTCCTTATGATTATTTATCAATAATATAACATAATTCTATACCTCAATTATAAGTTACTTTATAATTTTTGTGTTTTTAAAAATAAAATTTCGAATAACATATTTATATCATTGTAAAATGTATGATTTATTGTAGTATATAATTATATAAAGGGGGAATGTTACATGACTATACTGTCCATTTTGCAGTTCATCGTTAACATTATCATTGTTATTTTCATATTAAGTGTACTAATTTTAGGGGCTATCTTACTTATAAAAGATAAGCGCCAAAAACAACATAGTGTGTTACGCAATTATCCATTATTAGCGCGTATTCGCTATTTCGGTGAAAAAATAGGGCCTGAGTTGCGTCAATATTTATTTTTAGCAGATACTAAAGGAAAACCTTTTTCCAGAAATGATTTCACTAATATTGTATTAGCTGGAAAATATAATTCGAGAATGACGAGTTATGGCACGCAAAATGACTATGAAGATGGGTTTTATATTCAAAATACCATGTTTCCATTACAATCTACAGAATTACATATTGATCAGTCACCTATGATTTCGTCATTTATTTATACCATTGATAACGAACGCTTATTTGATCGAGATGAACATCGGATTGAAGCAGAAATCGATCCTTTTTATTTAGCAGATGAAGACGCCATTATCATAGGTTCTGAATTAAAGCATCCGTTTAAATTAAAACGTTTAGTTGGTCAATCTGGAATGAGTTATGGTGCTTTAGGAAGTCATGCCATCAGAGCACTATCAAAAGGATTAGGACGAGCTGGAACTTGGATGAATACTGGTGAAGGTGGTTTGTCTAAACACCATTTATCTGGAAATGTTGATATCATTTTCCAAATCGGGCCTGGTTTATTTGGTGTTCGCAATGAAGATGGCCAATTTGATATGGATGCTTTTTTAAATTTGGCTAAACAAACGACTATAAAAGCATTTGAAATTAAATTGGCCCAAGGTGCGAAAACACGTGGTGGCCATATGCAAGGTAATAAAGTGACAGAAGAAATCGCAAAAATTCGTAAAGTAGAACCATGGAAAACGATTAATTCACCAAACCGTTTTGAATCGATTAATAATTCTAAAGATTTATTGGATTGGATAACAAAACTACAACAACATGGCCAAAAACCTGTTGGGTTTAAAATGGTTATAAGTAAAGTTTCAGAAGTAGAAACACTTGTGCGGACTATGATTGAAACAGATCAATACCCTAACTTCATTACGGTTGATGGCGGTGAAGGTGGAACCGG
Organism: Staphylococcus sp. GDY8P131P; assembly: GCF_017891975.1. NCBI lineage: Bacteria > Bacillati > Bacillota > Bacilli > Caryophanales > Staphylococcaceae > Staphylococcus > Staphylococcus sp. GDY8P131P. Next base: position 97,224 of record NZ_JAESKF010000020.1, on the reverse strand, counting down.
CGCAACATTCCAAGAATTACAAGATAGCGTGGGTCTACCATTGTTCACTGCTCTTCCTATATTGACAGGTACTTTAGAAAAATATGGTATTCGTAAACACATCAAAATTTTTGCATCAGGTAAACTTGTAACACCCGATAAAATCGCCATTGCTTTAGGTTTAGGTGCTGATTTAGTCAATGTTGCACGTGGTATGATGATTAGCGTCGGGTGTATTATGAGTAGACAATGTCATATGAACACATGTCCAGTAGGCGTCGCAACCACTGACCCTAAACGAGAAAAAGGCCTAATTATAGAAGAAAAAGAATATCGCGTCACTAATTTTGTAACCAGTTTACACGAAGGGTTATTTAACATCGCCGCTGCGGTAGGTGCAGCCTCACCTACCCAAATATCCAAAGAACATATTATTATCAAAAAGAAAGACGGCAACTTACAATCTATATATGATTATAAATTAAAACTACTTGAACATAACTGATATCAAAAATAAGCGCTCTAATAATTTAAAGTGAATGTCAAACTTTGAAATATCAGAGCGTTTTTTCTTATTATTTTTATTTAATCTGTTTGTTTAACTTGGCTTCTATTGTTTCTTGATCATCATCTAAAGGATTAAATTCAAATGGATTATCATTGATAAAAACAATAGGAATACCTTTAATACCTCTTTCAAATGCTTCTTCATGAATAGCTAAAGAACGTTCATCTGCTTCTTTATGAGGTGAAAGATTAAAGGCTTGCTTCATCTTTGCTTCAATTGTAGAAAAGTCGACTTTCCATTGGTTCTGAGTTTGATATAACTCACGTATAATCTCTAAGGTTGTTTCTGGTTGTTGATAATCTAGATATATATTGGCTACTGTTCCTTTCAATAATGCTTGTTTTGTTTTATCAAAATGCTTAATGACATGCTGCACCTTTCCTTGCTCAACTAAAGGCGTTAATACAGTATCAGCAGCATAAAAATAATTTTTACAATAAGGACACGCAAAATTTATAAATGATTCCACTTTAATAGGTGCATCATTTGAGCCAAATGTTAAATGTTTAATTTCCGTCATAATTGATCCCCCCACTTTATCTATATTTATATTGAATCACGGAAAAGATTCGATTGCACCTTTTTAGTCTTAGCAAATTACTAAGAATTAAATTAACGTGTTATATTTTTTACAAATGAAGGGTCCAAAGTGCAATCCATTAGAATATCTAGCAGTTCATGATAAAATAAATATAATTATCATATTAGGGGGAATTATATGGACAATTCAGTAAAATTATTAAAAACGTTAACGGATGTGGATGGCATCGCAGGACATGAAAAAGCGGTAAAAACACTTATGCGCGATTATTTAACACCCGTAAGTGATGAAATCGTCGAAGACAATTTAGGGGGTATATTTGGAAAAAAATCTACTACTAACGGAAATAAAACATTAATGGTGGCAGGCCATTTAGATGAAATTGGTTTTGTAGTGACTAAAATCGATAACGATGGTTTCCTAAAATTCACACCTATTGGCGGTTGGTGGAACCAAGTTATGTTATCACAAAAAGTGACAATCACAACGGATCATGGCAAAAAAATCAGGGGCATCATTGGTTCAAAACCACCACATGTATTATCGCCTGAAGAACGTAAAAAAAACGTAGAAATCAAAGATATGTTTATTGATATTGGCGTAAAAAGTAAGAAAGAAGCTGAACAATTCGGTATTGAAATTGGTAATATGGTCACACCATATAGTGAATTTGAAACACTTGCGAACAATAAATATTTAACTGCAAAAGCTTTTGACAATCGTTATGGTTGTGCCCTTGCGGTAGATGTCTTAAATAACCTTACCAACGCATCTATCGATATTAACTTAGTCTCGGGTGCAAATGTACAAGAAGAGGTCGGTCTTCGTGGTGCCAAAGTTGCAGCTAATAAAATCAAACCTGACTTAGCACTTGCAGTAGACGTAGCTGTTGCATATGACACACCAGGCATGTCTGGCCAAACAAGCGAAACGGCTATTGGTCAAGGACCGGTTGTCATTATTATGGACGCATCCAACATAGGCCATGTTGGGTTTACAAAACACATCAAAGCAGTTGCTCAAAAACATAACATAGATATTCAATTAGATTCCACGCCTGGTGGCGGCACTGACGCTGGTAGTATTCATGTCGCTAACGAAGGTATTCCTACAGTATCAATTGGTGTTGCACTACGTTATATGCACTCCAATGTTTCCGTATTGCATACAGACGATTATAAAAACTCTGTAGCCTTAGTAACTGAAATAGTCAAATCTCTAAATGATGAAACAGTGGATGAAATCATCTGGTAATAAACTAAATATGAAATAAGATAAGCCGTGAGCATTAATCAAATTGATTTGCTCACGGCTTTTTAATACCACTTTATAACATTTGGTTTCAAATTATATGAATTTAGCAATTCGTTATTTAGTGGATTTTTTCCAACTATCATCACTCAACATTTCACCTGGCCATGTGTATGCCATCACACCACCGTCGATTGTAATTGATTCACCAGTGATAAACGAGCTATCATCTGATGCTAAAAATGCAACAAGTTTACCTACTTCTTCAGGCGTTCCTAATCGACCTAAAGGCGTCATCCACTTCTGATTTTCTCTGAATATTTGTCCATTTTCCTCGGATTTTGTCCCCGTCAATTTATCTATAAGTGGCGTTTCTATAGTACCGGGAGCGATTGCATTTGCTCTAATATTTTCACGGCCGTATTCAATTGCCGTTGAACGCGTAAAATTAATAATGCCTCCTTTTGCGGCATTATAACCCGAACGATTTAGGTCTGCAGCATGGCCCGAAAATGACGAAGTATTAATAATGGAACCGCCTTTTGACATCATTAATGGTAAGAAAAACTTTGTCATGAGAAATGTTCCTCTTAAATCTACACTCATAATTTTGTCAAATACATCAATTGGATATTCATGAATACGGCCTGCTGGGTTATCAACACCTGCATTATTAAATAATACATCAATTTGTCCATAATCCGATTCAATAGATTGAACCAGTCGTTCTATAGCATGCTCATCTGAGACATCAACTGTATAGCCTGAAGCTTTATACCCGGCATTATTAATTGCTTTCACAGTGTCATGGACAGATTCTGATATATCGACAGCTAACACGTGCGCGCCTTCCTCAGCCATAATGCGAGCAGCGGCTGCTCCAATGCCGGTACTCACACCAGTTAATACAGCGATTTTGTTATCTAATCTTCCCATATATTACACCTCTTTTTTAATTTTTCTTTCTTCTGTTTCAACCCTCTTTATTTTATTCATTTCCTTTTTTAATTAACTTTGAAACTTATATGTAGTCTTATCTATTGCTACTACTTGTTTGTCACATACTTACAATATATTTTTAAAAATTTATAATACTAATTTCAAAATGAGTTTGTTATAATTTCGATAACTTACTGAAGGAGGTCGTTACGGTGTCTTCAAATATGAGAGAAAAACCAACAGTTATTAATAGATTTTTAAATATCAAAGATAGATCTGTTCAAAAAAATAAATGTTTAATTGAATAATATTTAAATAAAGTATCACAAATTATGTTATTTATTGTAATATAAAGAACAAAAATGGGTAAATAATACTTACAAAAGTAAATTTACCTCACTTGTTTAGGAGGACATTATGGAACGCATAGGCCTAGTAGATATCGGATCAAATACAATTAGATTAGTTATCTTTGAGTTCGATTCAAAAACAGGATTAAATGAAATTTTAAATATTAAAACACCGGCACGTTTGAGCCAATACTTAACCGATGATTTAACTATGAACCAAGATGGTATCGACGTATTGACATCCACACTACACAGTTTTAAAGCAGTTGCCGATAAATTCAAAGTAAATGAATTACATCCTATTGCTACTGCCGCGATACGACAATCTACGAACCAACACGCTATTATCGAACATATCAAAAATGAACTTAATATAAATATTAAAATTATCCCTGAGCAAGAAGAAGCATTTTATGGGTTTTATGCCATCACACACACAACTGATGTAGAAAACGGTGTGTCTATCGATATCGGTGGTGGCTCTACAGAAGTCACTTTATTCAAAGATAAGGCAATGATTGAAGCACATAGTTTTCCATTTGGCGTGGTAACATTAAAACGAAAATTCTTTGAAAATAAAGATCATAATGATAAATCTGCTATTAAAGCGATGGAGAAATTCTTATCCAAGCAATTTGAACAACTTCCATGGTTACAAGATAGAGAAATTGCCTTAGTAGGAATTGGTGGCTCAGCTCGTAATGTTGCACGTATACATCAATCTGAGCATTCTTACCCTATCGGTGGCGTTCATAACTACACAATGTCTGAGGAAGATATTGATGAGGTTTATACAATAATCAAGAAAAGTTCCCGTGACGCGTTAAAAGACATAGATGGATTAAGTAGAGATCGCATAGACATCATAATACCTGCAGTTTCCGTATTTAAAACACTGTTCAAAAAGATAAATGCCACACACTTTACTTTCTCACGTAAAGGACTACGTGAAGGTTATGTTATGAAAACAATCGCTGAACGCCATCCTCGAGAATTTAGAAAAGAAAATATTCAAAAAGATGCATTATATCATTTGGCTAACGAGTATAGCATTGAAGAATCAAGTGCAAAACAACGCGTCAAATTAGCCCAGTCATTGTTAACGCAGCTTATTGAACTAGACAAAATTCAAGTTACTCATAAAGAACAAGCACTATTTGTTGAAGGCGCGTATTTATATTATTTAGGTAGATTTATTGATTCTGATTCGAGTTCGCCCCACACCTATTATATTATTGCGAATTCAATGATTGATGGCTTCTCACATGAAGATCGTGTCAAATTAGCAATGTTGGCAAGCTTTAAAAATAAATCACTGTTAAAATTTTACAATCAAGAAACGAAATGGCTACGCGGTAAAGCGTTAGATAACATTCAATTTTTAGGTGGCATTATCAAATTTGTAAACGCGCTCAACATATCACATACAAACCCCGTTGAACGTCTCGAATTACGTCACGATAGTAATGGATTCACGTTATACGTTCATTATATTGGTGAACCAATTGCTGAATCATACCAATCTCTTAGACAAAAAAAACATATCGAGAAAATTTTAAAAGAAAATCTTTCTATCATCTTTACAAAATCTTAAAATTCATATGATAAATTATACGTAGTAAAACATGTTATTAAGACTACAATAAGGTGGAATTAGAATGGTGCAGAAGAAATTGGGAGAGAAGGATTTAAATTTACCAAATTATTATAACAATAGAGAATTAAGCTGGTTGGACTTTAACTATAGAGTGTTACAAGAAGCAGAGGATAAAAATAATCCATTATTAGAGCAACTTAAATTCATTTCTATATTTAGTTCCAATTTAGATGAATTTTTTATGGTTCGTGTAGCTGGTTTACAAGACCAAGTTAAAATGGGATATGATAAACCAGAGAATAAAGCACAATTAACGCCTAAAGAACAGCTCGAACAAATAAAGATTAAAAATACAAAATACGTAGATTTACAATATAAACGTTATAAAGCGTTAACTGAAAATTTAAAACAACACCGTGTTGAAATAACACGTCCTGAATTATTACCTGAGTCATTATTGTCGCAATTAGAACACGAATTTAAAACAGGTATCTTACCTACATTAACACCATTAGGTATTGATGCTTACCATCCTTTCCCAAAACTTAATAATAAAAGTTTAAACATATTTGTAGATATCGACACAGAAGAAGCAATCAATTCAGCTATTGTACAAATTCCTTCATTAATCCCACGATTTTATACGTTAAATCAAGGGCAAACTCAATACGTTTTAATGTTGGAAGATATCATTATATTTTATATTCATCTTTTGTTTACTGGCTACGAGGTATTAAACACCTTTACATTTAGGATCACACGTAATGCAGACTTAACCATTCATGAAGATGGTGCCGAGGATTTATTAATTGAAATAGAACGCTTTTTAAAAGAGCGAAAACGCGGTACCGCAGTGCGTTTAGAGGTAGATGGACGACACGCAACGCATGAAGACATCCTCTGGATTATGAACCAACTGGAAGTTTATGACAACGATGTCTATTTTGTAGACGGTCCTTTGGATTTAACTATGTTGTTTGGGCTAGTTGATTACTTATCTAATCGGTTAAAGCATTTAACTTATAACAAATATGTACCACAACCACCTCAATCATTAGAAAGTGAAGATATATTTGATTTATCTTTAAAACGGGATATTTTCTTTCATCACCCCTATGAATCATTTGAACCAATTGTAGACTTTATTCGTGAAGCTGCAAATGATCCTAGTACAATTGCCATCAAACAAACACTGTATCGTGTAAGTAAAGATTCTCCTATTATCAATAGTTTAAAGACAGCTGCTGAAAATGGTAAACAAGTGACAGTGCTTGTTGAATTAAAAGCACGCTTTGATGAAGAAAATAATGTTCAATGGGCTAAAATGTTAGAAGACGCAGGGTGTCATGTCATTTATGGCATGACTTATTTAAAAACACACAGTAAAATTTCGCTCGTAGTGAAACGTACTAATAATCAACTTACCTCATTTGTACATTTAGGTACTGGAAACTACAATGACAAAACTGCAAAATTATATACAGATATGGGTATCATCACAACAAACAAAGCAATAGCAGAAGATGCCATCAACTTCTTTAATTACCTGAGCGGCTATACACTTAAACCGGAATATAATAAGCTCATTGTTGCACCATATGATATACGTGATGTATTTTTAGCTCGAATCGATAATGAAATTAAACTTCACCTTGAACATGGTAATGGGAAAATTATGATGAAGATGAACTCTTTAACAGATAAAGATATTATTCTTAAACTATTTGAAGCCTCACGTGCTGGTGTTCAAGTTCAATTAATTATTCGTGGTATATGTTGCTTAAAACCTGGTATACCAGGCATCAGCGACAACATAGAGGTCGTAAGTATCGTTGGCCGTTTTCTTGAGCATTCGCGCATATATTACTTTCATAACAACGGAGATGAACAAATTTATCTCTCTTCAGCTGATGCAATGACACGTAATATGATTAAACGCGTAGAAATATTGTTCCCGGTAGAAGATAAAGCCATCGCAAAACGTTTATTAGACTATATGAATTTACAATTATCAGATAACCAAAAAGGTCGTTATCAAGACCAACAAGGGCATTATCATTACATTCATAACAATTTGTCACCATTAAATTCTCAAGCCTATCTAATGAAAGAAGCTATCACATTTGGCCAAAAATTGAAGGAAGCTTCAACCCGCCCTGAAGCATCTCCCATACAATCTAAAAATAGATGGTTTTCTAAATTAAAAGACACTTTTAAACGCTGAGTGTACTTGTAATCATGCTTAAAATTAACTTTACCTATAACCAAAAAGCGCCTGAGACATAAATTAACGTCTGAGGCGTTTTTATAATCTTAATACTCAATGACAAATTAAATTTCATCCATCAGACACCATCCATGAAATATGACATTTTCATTATGACATGCTCTTTGCTATTCAACCTCATATATGTCGTTATACATTTTGGTTTTAAACCCATTTCAATTATTAATCTTTGTTATAATGAATGCATATAATTTCCTATACGAGGTGGTTTATCCATGATAGAACTTAAAAAATTAAAAGCGCATTTTCCATTAATAAATGAAATGCAACACTATAACCCTATATTTTGGAAAAATCCAAATTTCCGTAAAAATGCAACATTTCCTTTTACATTGAATGACATAGAAGATGCAGCAGCAAGATTAGAACGTTTTAGCAGTTATATTCGTAAAGTTTTTCCTGAAACCGAAAAAGATAATGGCATCATCGAATCTCCACTAAAAGCAATCCCTTTCATGCAACAAGCATTAACTAAATCTGAACATCTCGAACAAAGTGGTAAATTATGGCTTAAATGCGATAGTCATCTTGCTATATCAGGTTCTATTAAAGCGAGAGGTGGCATATATGAAGTTCTTAAATTAGCTGAAACAATTGCTATACAAGATGGTAGTTTAAAACAATCTGATGATTATCAAGTTTTAGCAGAGCCCTATTTTAAGGATCTCTTTAACCAATATACGGTTGCCGTGGGTTCAACTGGCAATCTCGGTTTAAGTATTGGTATGATGAGCGCCCAGTTTGGTTTTCAAGTAACCGTGCATATGTCTAGTGATGCGCGTCAATGGAAGAAAGACTTACTCCGCTCCCATGGTGTTGAAGTGGTAGAGCATCAATCTGATTATCAATATGCGGTAGCTGAAGGAAGAAAAGCTGCAGAAAGTGATCCTACATGCCATTTTGTTGATGATGAAGGTTCTGCTGATTTATTTTTAGGCTACACAGTCGCTGCATTACGATTAAAAACACAACTCAGTAATGAAGGGATACAAGTAGATGCAGAGCATCCCCTTTTTGTATACTTACCCTGTGGTGTTGGCGGTGGCCCTGGTGGTGTCGCTTTTGGTTTGAACCAAGTATTTGGTGAGCATGTATATTGTCTATTCGCTGAACCAACACATGCGCCTTGTATGACTTTAGGCATGATGACACAATATCATGACCAAATAGCTGTCACAGATATTGGTTTAGATGGACAGACAGATGCAGATGGCCTTGCAGTCTCGAGACCTTCTACACTGGTTGGTGAAATTATGAACACATTATTATATGGTGCTTATACAATAGAAGATCAACAAATGTATCGCTATTTATATATGCTTAGTGAAAAGGAACAAATATTTATTGAACCATCTGCAGCTGCAGGCTTCGCAGGAATAAAGGAAGTATTAAATCATGCAGATAGCCATAAAATTAACCTAGCTAACGCTAACCATATCGTTTGGGCGACAGGAGGGAATATGGTACCTAAAGAAGAAATGCTCAAATACGTAGAACAAGGAAAGCAATAATATCATATAAACAGAAACTGTAAAGCATTCTTTTAAAATGCTAGCCCTTATACAAGCGCCTTAGCGCTTGTATTTCTTTTCCCTATTCTTCCTTATTGGGTCGGGTAGCGAAATCATTTTATAAAATACGATTTCTACCCTAATCCCTTCTTAACTTTATGATCTAAAAACAATATACCAACTATCCTTCTAAATAAATGGTAACAATTATTTTCTGAATATTTATTGAATTCTAAATTTAACTGTGTTAAAGTATGTTTTATCAATTCACTTTAGTTCGGTAGAGAAACAAAGTAATCAATAAAGGATGGTCATTATATTATGAATACGCAAACACTTATTACTAATAAAGAATATGAATTAGATTTTTTAAAACACTTTCAGCAAGCAGGTTTTAGTCTTGTTGATTTTAGTTTTATAGAATCTTTATCTTGGCAATCACTTACTTCTGATGATTTACAACAAATGACTGAGCGTAGTTTTTGGCAACATGACCATCATATTTTTGCGTTACGCAATGATTTTACTGATCAATTACTACGTTACTATAGTAACTATCAACCGCAACAACAATGCATTGCCTATGCTGGACCAATTGTCAGAAATAATGAAGTTTATACTCAGTTGGGTATTGAACATTACAACCCAACTGTTAATGATATGCAAAACGACTTTAAAACATTTTACCAATATATTAAATATACATTGAACGATGATATTGATTTCGTCATCTTAGGTCATTATCAATTAATTGATTTATTATTATCTTCTAAAGCTCAAACACAACGTATTTTAAACCTTGTACAAGAGCGTAATATTTCAGAGTTATCAGCTCAATTAGGTCTTGCTCACCCTGTGGTTCAATTATTAACTACTAAAACAACTGAGCAGCTCGATCTATTAGGTCAATTGTTTCCCAATGATCACCGTACCATTCAATCATTACGTCGTTGGGAACAATGGTTTAAATCACAAGGCATTACAGAAATTCATTTAGATATCACACCCCAGCCGCCGCGCTCTTATTACAAAGGCGCTTTTATGAGATGTCATTTAAAAAACAACAAAACAAAACGACTCACAGGTGGATTTTATAAAGGCCCGTTAGAAGGTTTTGGTTTAGGATTTATACTTTAACAAAGGAGAGAATGTCATGCTTACTGTCGCATTAGCAAAAGGGAGACTACTTAAAAGTTTTATTAAGTATTTAAATGAGGTTGAAGAACCAAACATCGCGCGTGCACTGGAACAAAGAGAACGCCAATTATTAATAACTGTAAATGAAATACAATTCATTTTAGTAAAAGGTAGTGATGTACCGATTTATGTAGAACAAGGTGTAGCAGATATCGGTATTGTCGGAAGCGATATATTAGAGGAAGGCAATTATGTTATTAATAATTTGCTTGATTTACCGTTTGGTGAGTGTCATTTCGCACTAGCGGCTAAACCAGAGACACATACATTTAATAAAGTTGCGACTTCATTTACACAAACGACACGTCAGTATTTTGAAGCACAGGGTCTAGATGTAGAACTTGTTAAGCTATCTGGTTCAATCGAATTAGCATGTTTAGTCGATATGGTAGATGGTATAGTTGATATCGTTCAAACAGGCACCACTTTAAAATCAAATGGTTTAGTCGAAAAAGATCAGATTAAAAATGTTAATGCAAAATTGATTACAAATAAAGCATCATACTTTAAAAAATCATCTGAAATCGATGATTTAATTAAAATATTGGAGGTGTCTCTCATTGATTACAAATAAATCAACATTTTTAAATAACTATTTAAATCAATCATCATTAAATGAAGATTTATATCCCATTGTTAAGTCCATTTGTGACAACGTTAAGCAACAAGGCGATGAAGCATTAAAACATTATAATCAACAATTAGATCATGTAGATACGCCCCAATTAGAAATTCCAAAAGATAACTTAAAAATAGCCTATAACCGTATTGATGCATCACTACGTGAAGCACTTGAACATAGCCACGCAAGAATCAAAGCGTATCAAACCTCAATTAAATATGATCATCAACAAACATCTTCTGAATGTTATGAGTTATATCATCCTTTAGAACGGGTTGGTGTCTACGTTCCAGGTGGGAAAGCCAGCTATCCTTCTACCGTATTAATGACTGTAACGCTTGCAAAAGTTGCCGGCGTGAGCAATATCGTAGTCGTAACGCCACCACAACCCGAAGGCTTACCTGATGTTGTACTTGCTTCATGTTATATTGCTGGGGTTGATCAAGTTTATCAAGTAGGAGGTGCTCAAAGTATTGCTGCGCTTGCTTATGGCACAGAAACTATTCCCAAGGTAGATAAAATTGTCGGCCCTGGAAATCAATATGTTGCTTACGCTAAAAAGTATTTATTTGGTCAAGTCGGTATAGATCAAATTGCTGGCCCAAGTGAGATTGCGCTAATCATTGATCATACAGCTGATTTAGATGCCATCACTTATGATGTTTTTGCGCAAGCAGAGCATGATGAATTGGCTAGAACATTTGTTATCAGTGAAGATGAAGTATTATTACACCAATTAGAAGATAAAATTCAACAAGCCCTATCACAAATTGAACGTCAACCCATCGTTGCAGCAAGTTTGGCACATAACCATTTTTTAATTGCAGTAGACGATTTCGCAGAAGCATGCGATTTGATGAATCAAATTGCTCCAGAACACGCTTCTATTCAAACTAAACAACCATACAATTATTTAAATCATGTGAAATATGTAGGCGCACTTTTCTTAGGTCATTATTCTCCTGAAGTGATTGGCGACTATGTTGCTGGTCCAAGTCACGTGCTGCCTACGAATCAAACGGCACGTTTTACAAATGGATTATCTGTAAATGATTTCTTAACACGTCATTCTGTCATAGATTTATCCCAACAGACATTTAATGATATCGAACAATCAGCACGTAGGTTAGCGAACGTTGAGCACTTATATAACCACGAACAATCAATTGAAACACGAACAGCAAAGGAGACGCACAATGATCAGAATTAACAAAAATGAAAGCCCACTCAAACCATTATCTAATGAACAGCTTGCAACAATTATTCGACAGGCGGCATTTAATCTTTACCCCGATGATGAATATGAACGCTTTAAACAAGCTTACGCTGAGTACCATCAAATATTACCGGATCAAGTCATCGCTGGTAATGGATCTGACGAACTAATTCAAAAATTGATGTTAATCATGCCAGAAGGCCCAGCGTTAACATTGAACCCTGATTTTTTTATGTACCAAGCATACGCACAACAGGTTGCGCGCCCTATTGAATTTGTATCGTCAAATCCAGATTTAACTTTTGCTCTCGAAGATATTCTTAATCGTATTGAGGAAGTACAACCGTCATTCTTTATTATGAGTAACCCACATAATCCATCAGGTGTGCAATATAGCACAACTTTTTTAACAGCTATTGCTGACAAGATGCATGCTGTGGGCGGGTATTTTATTATCGATGAAGCTTACTTAGATTTTGGTGAGCCTTATGACATCAAGATGCAACCTCATATCATTCAAATGCGCACGCTCTCTAAAGCATTCGGAATTGCTGGGTTGCGTCTAGGTGTGTTAATTGGTACAACAGACACAATTCAACTCATTCAAAGAATCGAACACCCTTATCCCTTAAATACCATCACACTTCATATTGCAATTTACATGTTTGAACATCAAGCAATGATACGTGATTTTGTAAAACATCAAAGACAACTCGCACATAAACTTAAAGCAATGTTTAATGAATTAGTATCAGATGTAATGGTTGTCTATCCTTCTGCAACTAATTTTGTCTTAACTAAAGGCGCAACTGCACAAAGTTTGGGTAGATATATTAAAGCGCATGGTTACTTACCGAGATTATATGACGAACCAGAAATGGCTGATTATGTACGCTATTCTATTGCAACAGATGAACAATTAGATGAATTATATACGCTTATTAAAAATTGGAGGTCAAACTATGATAGTCAACAAAACACGCAATACAGCTGAAACCCAATTAACGATTTCTCTTGCTGATGACCACCGTGAAAGCCATATTAATACAGGTGTTGGATTTTTAGATCATATGTTGACACTCTTTACATTTCACAGTCAATTATCTATCAAAATAGAAGCAAATGGTGATACACAAGTAGATGACCATCATGTTACAGAAGATATCGGTATTGTACTTGGCCAATTATTATTAGAACTAGTTAAAGAACGAAAATACTTTCAACGCTATGGTGTAAGCTATTTACCAATGGATGAAACACTAGCGCGTACAGTAATAGATATTAGCGGTCGGCCTTACTTGTCTTTTAACGCGCAATTGAGCAAAGAGAAGGTAGGCACATTTGATACTGAACTTGTAGAAGAATTTTTCAGAGCATTAGTAATCAATTCACGTCTAACAACACACATTGATTTGCTACGTGGTGGTAACACGCATCATGAAATCGAAAGCATTTTTAAATCATTTGCGCGTGCGTTAAAAGATGCATTAACACCAATCGATATTAAGGTTACACCCTCTTCTAAGGGCGTGATTGAATGATTGCCATTATTGACTACGGTTTAGGTAATATTAAAAATATACAACGTGCGATAACACATTTAGGCTATGAAACGAAATTAACGGATAAAAAAGAAACTATTATAGCAGCAGATATCATTATCTTGCCTGGCGTAGGTCACTTTAAAGATGCTATGCAAGCTATTGAATATCGTGGTTTGAAAACTATTTTACAATCTATAACAGACAAGCCTATTATCGGTATTTGTCTAGGTATGCAGCTGCTATTTGAGCATAGTGATGAAGGTCATGTGAACGGGTTACAACTTTTCCCAGGAAATATTATACCTATCCATACAGCTTATCCAGTACCCCATTTGGGTTGGAATAATTTAATTAGCAACCGTAACCTTTTAACACAAGACGTCTATTTTGTACACTCATACCAAGCTGAAATGTCTGAACACGTGATTGCTTATGCAGATTATGGCGCATTAATTCCGGCAGTCGTCCAATATAAAAATTATATCGGCATCCAATTCCATCCAGAAAAAAGTGGCGAAGGTGGTTTGGCTATACTTAACCAAGCTTTGAAAGGCGGTTTCTTAAATGATTAAAATTTGGCCAGCAATTGATTTAATCAATGCAACAAGTGTAAGGCTAACAGAAGGAAAATATGATTCAGAAGAAAGAATGACACGTAGCGCTGAAGAAAGCATTACTTTTTACAATCAATTTAACTGTGTCAATCGTATTCACATCGTTGATTTAATCGGCGCAAAGCAACAAACCTCAATTGAAAAAAACTACATTAAACACCTAAGAACCTTAACAAATAAACCTATGGAAGTCGGTGGTGGAATCCGTAGTCATGAAACTATAGATGCCTACCTAGATGATGGCATTGACTATTGTATTATAGGGACTAAAGGCATTCAAGATATGGATTGGTTAACTGAAATGGCTCATGAATATCCAAACCAACTGTATCTTTCGGTAGACGCTTATCATCGTGAAGTGAAAATAAATGGTTGGGAACAAGATGCACAATTGGATTTATTTGATTTAGTTAAACAAATTGAGTCGCTGCCCTTAGGCGGTATCATTTATACCGATATTTCTAAAGACGGCCGCTTATCCGGGCCCAATTTTGAAATAACTGCTCAACTCGTAAAAGCAACTCAAAAACCTGTTATCGCTTCTGGTGGTATTCGTCATCAACAAGATTTAACACAATTAGAAAATGCTGGTGTCTATGCTGCAATCGTTGGTAAGGCCGCGCATAACGCTGATTTTTGGGAGGGGTTATCATGATTAAAAAAAGAATTATACCCTGTTTAGATGTTAAAGATGGGCGTGTTGTCAAAGGCATACAATTTAAAGGCTTACGCGATATTGGTAATCCTGTTGATTACGCACTTTATTACAATGAGCAAGGCGCGGATGAGTTAGTCTTTTTAGACATATCTCGTACGGAAGCCGGACACGGGCTCATGCTAGATGTAATTGAAGAAACTGCTGAAAAACTTTTCATCCCGTTGACTGTCGGTGGCGGTATATCCACAATCGATGACATTTCTCAATTGTTAAACCATGGTGCTGATAAAGTCTCTCTCAACTCGAGTGCATTAAATCACCCTAACTTTATTAAGCAAGTTAGTGAAAAATTTGGTAGCCAATGTATATGTATAGCAATTGATAGTAACTTTGACAGTGAGTTAAATGATTATTTTTGTTATACGCATGGTGGAAAAAAACGTACAGACAAACGTGTGTATGATTGGGTTCAAGAAGTCGAGTCACTAGGTGCTGGAGAGCTTTTAATTACCAGTATGACGCATGATGGTATGAAACAAGGCTTTGATGTCAAACACTTACATGAAATTGAGCAACTTGTTAATATCCCCATTATTGCTTCAGGCGGCGGTGGAACACCAAAACATTTTGTTGACTTGTTTAAACAAACTAATGTATCAGCAGGACTAGCTGCTAGTATACTACATGATAAAGAAACAACGGTAGATGAAATCAAACAAACAATGGCACAAGGAGGTATCCCAATTAGATGACTCAACAACCAGATTTTAGTAAAGGGCTTATACCCGCAATATTACAAGATGTCAATACGAAACAAGTACTGATGCTTGGATATATGAATGAAGCAGCTTATAACAAAACAGTCACTCATGGATTAGTTTGTTTTTATTCTCGTTCTAAAGAGCGCTTATGGACTAAAGGTGAAGCATCTGGCCATACACAAGTTGTGCAAGATATTCATTTAGACTGTGATCAAGACACTTTACTAATTGATGTAATACCAAATGGCCCCACTTGTCATACTGGTAGTCAAAGCTGTTTCAATACTGATGTACCGTTTTATATACAACAATTAGAAGATGCCGTGAGCGATAGCGCAGCATCTCATAAAGAAAATTCGTATACGCAATATTTGTTAAACGAAGGTTTGGAAAAAATAACTAAAAAATTTGGTGAAGAAGCATTTGAAGTTGTCATCGGTGCGATGAAATCTGATCACCAAGAAGTGACAAACGAAACTGCTGATTTAATGTACCACCTTTTCGTACTATTACATGCTTTAAATATAGAATTTAAAGATGTTGAAGCGGTGCTTGCACAACGGCATCAAGTACCAAATAACTTTAAAGGAGAACGTTCAGATATTAAAGATTGGTAATTCAATTACTTTGAATATATCTTTATTGAACATAAAAGCAGGAGTGATTTTGTGAATTTCACGCAATCACTCCTGCTTTATTTTATCGATATAAATACAAGTTTTTAAATAATCATTATGACTTCATAAGTTCTTTTTTAAATAATTCTGCTTGTTTTTCGACAGAAATCAAGTCTGCATAAATAGCTTCGTCCATTGGATAAAAAATGACATTATCATTTTTTACAGCTTTATTGTTATGCCATATATCAGAGTTTACAAAGTTATTATTCGGTTTTTGGCCATCTTCAGTTGGTACTAATAAATAATCACCTGAGTATTCATTGAATTTTTCTTTTGGCACTTTCATGTATTTTTCTTTTGGCATCACTTCTTTAGCTTCAGGATCTTCTTTTAAGCCAAACCCTTCGTATATTGCTTCACTACCCCGCCCAAACCTGGGACCGAATTGGTAAATATCTTTAGCTTGGATATCCATAATTGAAAATGTTTTATCTTCACCGATATGTGATTGGATTGCTTTACCATCTTCCGCTAATTTTTTCGAAAGCTTGTCGGCTTGTTTTTTAGCTTTTGCTTCTTGATTGACTAACTTCCCTATTTCGATATGTGTATCTTTGTAATCCATATTTTGAACTTTAAGTGGCACAGTTGGTGCTATTTTCGATAACTTTTTATTATTTTTATTTTCTTTATATGTAATGATTAAATCTGGTTTCAATTTGGCTGCCGCTTCAACGTCCTCTGGGTCAATCTTTTTAATTTTATCCATATTTAAATATTTAGAATCAGGAAAAACACTCGTTATCGCAATAGGTTTAACACCTAATTTTTTAAAATTGCCATAATTGGCAGTTAATACTAATACCCTTTTAGGGTTTTTTGGTATTTTAACTTTACTACCATCATCCGTAGTATAGGATTTTGTACCTTTGTCCTCTTTAGAATTGGACTTACTTGAATCATCCCCGTTGCCGCATGCTGCTAAAAATAATATTAAACATAACATTGTAATTAAAATTCTTTTCAAAATAATGACCTCTTTCATAATATATTACTTTCATTATAATTGAAAACGATTATCAATATCAACTTAATTATTATTATTTTTAAAATAATAGTTATGTAATAATTTCATGTTTATTATATAGACGTTATTTAGTAAATTAACTTTTCATATTATGATACTTAACATAAATCACTGAAATAAAAATCTTTCACCAATTCACTATAATGTACAGCTATATAATATATTACCGCAATACAATAAGCGTAGGCATGTAATTGCATTATTATACTACTGTCTAGTAAAGAGGCTATATCTCATATACATATTTCAAATTAGGCATTTACAGCATAACAAAAATTCAGGCTAAGACATTTAATTAATGTCCTAGCCTAGTTTAATTTCATCTATTATTATGTTTTTTATCTCTTATTAAAAGTAAATCACTTTAAACTACAGTTCCAATATCATTAAATCTTCATCGTAATAAATAGTACCATCGTATAGCGCTTTAGGTTCTACACCATATTTGCTAAAACCTAATTTTTTATACAATGAAATAGCAGCGTTATTTTCCGAAAGTACTGATAAGTTTATCGTTTTAATTAAACCTTGTTCAGTCACAACATCAATTATTTTTTGAATTAATTGTTGCGTGATGCCTAACTTTCTATAATTTGGGTCACAGTAAACCCCGACTAAATTACCTTTATGCTTAATTTTATTTAAGGTTTCGCTATAAAAAGTTGCAAAACAAACCAATTTTCCGCCATCAAACGCACCTATCGTAAAATGGGTAGAAGTACAAACTAACCTTTTTTTAAAATTTTCAATGGGGAAATTAATTTCTCGTTGATACGTTGATGCAAACCCTCTAGGATCCGTTTGAAGTGATTTCAAACGAAGTGAACGATATGCTTCTACATCATTGCTATTAAGATACCTAAAATTCATTGTCTTCCTACTTTCCGTGGACGATATACATGTCTAATTTGCCGAATGATACCCAAAGGCATCAGAAAAATAGCTTAAACTGGCCTAACTGTTATTTCATTTACATTCACATGGCTTGGTTGTTGTAATGCATAAACTACTGCTTCTGCAATGTTTTGAGGGTCTAATTTCTTACGTCCTCCCCAATCTGTATCTCCGCTTAAAGGTGTATCCACCATGCCAGGAGATATGCTCGTAACGCGAACGCCTGTTTTAGCTAATTCCTTTTCTAATCCTTGCGTAATCGTATGTACAGCTACTTTTGTAGCACTGTAAATTGTACTCGATTTCGTGACTTCAAAACCAGAAATAGAAGCAATATTAATAATATGTCCACTGGATTGTTGTAAGAAAGTTGGCAAGACTGCATTAATACCATATAAGGTGCCTTTTACGTTTACATCAATCATTGAATCCCACGCGGTTACATCACCTTCAGAAATAGCGGAAGAAAGCATTTGTCCTGCGCTATTAACCAAGATATCTACATGACCAAACTTATCCTTTGCATACTGAACTAAACGTGCTACATCGTTTTGTTGTGTTACGTCGACTGTTAATAAGTCAATATGTGTAGCATTCTCCTTAGAACGAATATGATCAGCAACATCTTTAAGTCGTGTTTCGTTACGTCCAGATAATAATACTTGTACACCCTTATTAGCTAATTCCTCTGCTATACTAGCACCTATACCACTGCTTGCGCCAGTAACGATTGCAACTTTATTTTCTATTTCAACCATTTAATCTTCCTTTCATTTCATTATTATTTATATTACTAAATTACCCTATTCACATGTATTCTACCATGGATAACCGCTTACAAAACAAAAATTCATCTTATTAAGAAGCACTTGCTATATTTCATAATTAATTATAAAGTGGGTATATAATACATATCTTAATCATTATTTCATCATATCGTTAAGGAGGGGTTATTATGGACTTTGAAGACAGCATCACACAATTAAGACAATCCATTGATAGAACCAGTTTTAGTTTCCGCTTTGAACAATTATTTGTTAAAGAAGATTGGCTTAAACTATCATTAACTAAACGACAACAATTAGAACGTGAATTCCGCAAGTTTGTAAACGAAAGTGATAAGTTACGCATTCCATACGCTTCAGAAGATCACATTCGAATGCGTATGTATAATGCTGTTTATGACTATAATGAAATCAAACATAACTTTAAAGCTTATGTTTAACATTAAAAACGTTACATGAACTTAAACGACATATAATACAAGAAAAGCCTACATTACTAAATGAACAGTAACATAGGCTTTTCTATTTTTTAAGGGCTCTAAATAAATCATGAAAGATGATACTAGGGAGAAAAATATGCATGAAGTTGAATACAAATCATACGATGAAAGATACGTGTATTCAACTTCAATACTGCTAGATGAATACAGCATATTAATTATTGACTAGTAGCTTTTTTTCTAAACCATAGTTGTATATTTTTTCTGCATCAATATAAGCTATATAATCAATACTTCTGTATCCATCTTTAATATCATTGATAATACCTTGGTTCACACCCGTACGAGTGTAAATTTCATAACTGCTTTCATTTGAAAAAATGACTTCTTCAATTACTTTTCTCATTTAATAATCACTCCGTATTTTTTCTTTCGTTAAGCATTGGTATCTTCTACACTCTTATCATAATCTATAATATTAAGAATTAAAAGGTTTTTGTGATTCATTTCACAAATTTATCACTTTTCATCTTTTTCTCTTTTTTTAGCGACCATTCAGATTGACAATCTTAATTTCCTTAATGCTAAAAATACTTTTGTTAGGTCTTTCATAGGTGTTCATAAAAAATGATTTATGCTTTATCATTTTTTGAACGCATCTGCGGTTATGCTCAGTTCGCACTTATACAATTTATATACAAGTTCTATCTTTTACATTCTAAAGTTTATTTAGACGCCTGAATATGCATTAAATTCGCCATCTACGGGTAAGACAACACCATTAACAAAACTAGAGGCTGGCTTACTTATTAAAAATAATAATGCGCCTATCAATTCATCAGGTTGCCCAAACCTTTTCATAGGTGTTGCGTTCAATATTTTTTGAGAACGCTCTGTATAAGTTCCATCTTTATTTAAGTGTAGTGATTTATTTTGATCTGTTAATAAAAATCCAGGTGCAATCGCATTAACGCTTATATTCGTTTGTGAGAAATAAACACTTAGCCATTGGGTGAAATTACTTACTGCAGTTTTAGCACCACTGTATGCCGGTATTTTAGTTAAAGGGCTAAACGCGTTCAAAGATGAAATGTTAATCATCACTGGGCCTTCTTTATCTATCATATCTTGTGCAAACACTTGTGATGGAATAAATGTACCTATAAAATTTAAATCGAAGATGAAACCTAGAGATTGTTCATCTAAATCAAAAAATGTTTTCAAATCTTTTTGACTGTTGACATCGTATCGCTCATCGTCTGTGGTACCTAGGGGTGGTTCTCCCCAGCGCCATTAATCAAAATATCTATCTTGCCAAATGTATTGTGGACGATTGTCTTAGCTTTTTCTACTGCTTTTTTGTCTATAACATTAGCAACAATGAATATTGCTTTACCTCCCATACCTTCAATGCGTTTGGCTACTGCTTCACCTTTTTCTTGATTCATACCAATGATTAATGATTGCGACATTAGCACCACATTTTGCTAAGGATTTTGATCATTTACTTCCGATAACGTCGGCGCCACTTGTTATCACAACTGTTTTATACGTTAAGTCTACTTTAAATGGTAGCATGTAACAGCCTCCTTATACTTGATTGCTTTTTTGTATTGCTTCATATAAACCATTTAAATATGTTGCACCTAGAGCGCGATCATATAAACCATATCCAGGCTTGCCTATTTCTCCCCAAATCATGCGTCCATGGTCAGGCCGAATGGGCCCTTCATACTCAAAATCATGTAATGCTTTAATAACTTTATACATATCGATTGATCCCTCTTCAGATAAGTGTGCAGACTCTTGGAATGATTTATCTCCAACTAATTTCACATTACGCGCGTGAACGAAATGTACGCGCCCTTTTTTACCAAAATAGGTTAGCATATCTGGAAAATCATTTTTCTTATCTGAACCTAGCGATCCGGAACACATCGTTAAACCATTATGTTTTGAAGGATGTAATTGAATAAAACGTTCTAGATTTGCCTTACTCGTTATAATTCTTGGTAAGCCAAATATATTCCAAGGTGGGTCATCTGGATGAATGGCCATTAATATGTCTTCTTCTTCTGCTACTGGGATTACTTTATTTATAAAATATGCTAAATGTTCCCATAATTTTTCTTCATCTATCACTTTATACGCCTCAAAAAGAGACGCCAAATCTTCTTTAGAATAACTTGAATCCCAACCAGGCAATGATAATTCTCCTTTTAGTGGGTCCATTTTAGCAATGTCATATTCATTATATATCAGTGCTGTAGAACCATCTTCTAACCGATAATCTAATTGAGATCGTGTCCAGTCAAAGACAGGCATAAAATTGTAGCAAACTACTTTGATACCGGCTTTTCCTAGGTTACGTAGGGTTTGACAATAATTTTCAATATATTGGTCTCTAGTCGGTTTACCTAATTTAATATCTTCATGTACTGGTACACTTTCTATCACTGAAAGTTCTAAGTCTGCTGATTCAATTTCTTTTTTCAAAGCGCTTATTTTTTCAAATGGCCATACATCACCTACTGGAATATCGTAAATCGCACTAACAATACCTCTCACACCTGGAATTTGCTTAATATACTCTAAACTGATTGGATCATCTTTCCCGTACCATCTAAACGTCATTTTCATAACAAATAGCAGCTCCTTTTCAAATTAATTTAAAATAATAATATGCATTGTTGTAACAAATATTTTCTATTAATTTTTTGAGTAACATTGGATCATTTGGAATTTCACCAATTTCTACTAAATTCCCTATAAATGTACATAAGATTCTACGGAAATAATCATGTCTCGAATATGAAATAAAGCTTCTTGAATCTGTTAACATGCCAACAAAGTGCATTAATAACCCTTGATCGGCGAGTGAAGTCATCTGATTTAACATGCCGCGTTTTGTATCATTAAACCACCATCCTGCACCGTGTTGTATCTTACTTTGGATGCCTGGTTCGTTTTGGAAATTTGCAATTGTTGAACCTATAATGTCATTAAACATTGGGTTCAAATTATAAAGTATTGTTTTAGGTAAATGACCTTCGGATGCCATCATATTGAGCAAATGATTTAAATTGAATGCTAAGTTTTGTTGATCACGAATGGAATCAAATCCAGCGTCTGGACCTATTTCTTCAAAACCTTGACTATTATTATTTCGTATTGCGCCAAAATGTATCTGCATAACCCATTCTCTTTCGGCGTAAAATTTACTTAATTCGTTTAATAAAAAGGTTTGGAATTGGGCATTTTCGTACGATGTTACAATTTCCCCTACTTGACTTTTTTTAAATATGTCTTGAATTTCCTGTTCAGTGTAAGGTTGATATTCTAATGTATTCAGTCCATGATCTGCTAGTCGTCCGCCTTTACTATGAAAATATACTATCCTTTGCTCCAATGCATCTATAAATGTTGAAACATCACGAATGGGTTGTGTCAATGCGCTCAATGTGTCAATAAATGTGACAAATGCTTTTTCACCTATTTTAAAAGCAACATCTGGTCTAAAGGCAGGTAATACTGTTGTCTTAAATTTTGTTTGAGCTTTGATTTCATCATGGTACGCTAAATCATCTGTAGGATTATCCGTTGTACAAATTAATCGTACATTAGACTGTGTAATTAATGTTTGTGTCGTCACGTGGTTTTCTTTTAAATATTGGTTCACTTCATCATAAATACGGTCAGCATTTGCTTCGTTTAAAACTTCATGTACATTAAAATACATTGCAAGTTCTAAATGAGACCAATGGTATAATGGGTTCGCTACAGCATTTTCTAACGTTTGTGCCCATTTTCTAAACTTTTCTCTGGGGTGTGCATCGCCTGTAATATAGTATTCATTAATGCCTTGAGCTCTCATGGCTCTCCATTTATAATGGTCTCCACCTAACCATAATTCTGTAATATTATCGAAGTGTCTGTTATCGCTAATTTGCTTAGGATCTAAATGACAATGGTAATCATAAATAGGCATATCTTTAGCATAATTTTGATACAATGATTTTGCTGTCTCATTGTGCAACATAAATGTTTCAGTGATAAATGATGTCATAGTCTTTTTATTTCCTTTCATTTCATTAAATTTCTTCTCTTAAAGCGAGTTCTTTAACAATTTGTTTGTGACGTTTATCTGTTAATGGATAGCCAAACAGGAATATAAGTAATGCAATTAAACATCCTACGCCAGGCACACCAAAAAATAATATTTTAAGACCAGTTAACGTTTCCGCTGATTGGGCAACATTCGGTTGATATCCTATCATTGTCAGTGCAACACCTGGAATAAACCCAGCTAACGCTTGCGAAATCTTACGTGTGAAACTATAGCTTGAATATGTAATCCCTTCAGAACGAATGCCAGATTTCCATTGTCCATACTCTACAACATCGGCAATAAAAGCCCATGTCACTGTGTTAGGAATCACGAGAAAGAATGAAGAGATTGTGTTTACAATTAAGAAAGTAGTAAGATGACCCCCAAAGTATATAAAATTCAAAAACTCACAAATTACAAACCCACCGATACCTATAATAGCGGTCATCTTTTTACCAACGCTTTTACTTAACAATGTTGTTAAAAATAACGCTGGTATTAAAACAATAAAATTCAAAGTACTAACTAATCCTACTAAATTAGGTGCGTCCATCACATACTGGAAGTAATACAATTGAGATGACTGTTTCAAAAACATCGCCATAATCGTTAATAATGTATAAATTGCCAAGATTGCAAAGGCACCGTTGTTCAAAACACTCAAGAAAGCTTTTTTCCCTAATCCTTTTTGTTTCGGTCTTTGAATGACGTGTCTTTCCTTAACATTTTTATAACAAATTAAATGCAAAATAACGCCAACTACTGCCAGTATTGCTACTGCTACAGGATAACCAATCGCGTGGTTTGGAAATTGATTAACTAAAGGAATTACCACAATGCCAGCAACAAACAATGCAGCTTGTGAACCTAAATTTCTATATACAGATAGTTGCGTTCTATCTTCTGAATTAACTGTCATGGATGCTGAAAGTGAACCATAAGGTATATTCACGCAAGAATACGCTGCGTTAAATAACATATACGTAGCAAATGCCCAAATGACTTTTCCAGTTTGATCTAAATGAGGTGAAATAAATGATAAAACTGTACAAATTGCTAGAGGCACTGTTCCATAAAGTATAAAGGGCCTGAATTTACCGCGTTTGCCGATATTGGTTCTAGAATCTATATAAGTGCCTACGCCTGTATCTACAAAAGCATCAAATATTTTAGACACTAGGAAAACCAATCCTCCATAGAATGCAGATATCCCTAATATATCTGTAAAAAATTTTAATAAATAAATTTGCCCCATATCGAACATCATACCGTTCCCTAGATCTCCCAAACCGTATGATAGTTTTTCTTTAAATTTCAGTTTGGGTGTAGCTATGTTTTCAAGTCTACTTTGAGTTGAATGTGCTTGCTCGGATGTTTTAGAAACCATAACCTATCTCTCCCTAATCGTTTAATATCGTGGTTGCCTATTATTGTTCATGTCATGCGATTAAAAACACTTTAGTTATAAACTGTCACACTATGTTTATAAAACATAGATGCATATCTCATTGGATTCACATTTCTATACCAAACCCTTTCATTCTTATATAAATCGTTTCCTCAAATCTACTGATCTCGTACAAATTTCAATTGCTAAACCAAACATATCATGGGTATATATCATCTTTTTTCTTAGAAAAGTAATTAATGTAAACGTTTTCTAATAGCGCTAAAATTTTTTCTACTCTATATGTAAACTCATTTTTGTTTCGTTCACCCTTTAACAATCTCCAATTGAAACGATAATGTTAACAACCGACAGCACATCAATATTTTTTAATTTATATACATTTACTATCTGTATGACTGTCTACTGGGTTGTTTACAAAACACACGTTAATGATAATTCTGACTGTCGCAAATCACCTAGAGACTAGATTTATATTTGTATTACTCATATCAAATAAGACTACTCGTTCTATTTTGAATAAGTGATAGCTTAGCGTTCGTACTATGATTTGGAATGTGATGACGCGCATGCTACTTATGTCGTATTGATTGAAATTTCTGTACAAATTCACGTGTTTGGGCCACAATGATATCTTCTTCGCCTTCTTTAACATTTCGGGTTAAAGCACTACCAATACCGATTGCAAAGGCGCCATTATTATACCACTGTTCCATATTTTCTAACGAAATACCACCGGACGGCATCATTTTCGCTTGTGGTAACGGACCGTGGACATCTCTTATAAATTTAGCCCCTAGTAGGTTACCAGGGAACAATTTAACGACTTCAACACCATGTTGAAGTGCGTTTGTAATTTCTGTTACTGAACTACACCCAGGTAAATAAGGAATTTGGTATAAATGACATATATGAGCTACTTGTACATCGAAATGTGGGCTAACAACGTAACGCGCACCATTCATAATGGCTATACGTGCTGTTACTGCGTCTAATACTGTACCTGCACCAATAACAACTTCTTTGTTAAACTTCTTTGTTAATGCTTTAATAGCCAATTCTGCATAAGGTGTTGTAAACGTTATTTCTATATTCAGAATACCACCTTCAATTATTTTTTCGCTTTTTAATATTGCATCTTCACTGGAATTCCCTCGGACAACTGCAACCAGATAATTATCGTTCATTTGTTGTAAAATACGTGTCTTTTCCATGCTGCTGCTCCTCTTCGTTTTATTTACATCGCTCAATTTAATTATATTTTTTATCTAATTCTAGTCAATTACTATAGTATGTATACATAACTTTGCTTCATTTATTTCAATACGCATTCGCTCGCCATAATAACTTGAAAAGTGTTGATAGTACTATATATTTGTGTATTTTTTCACAATGAATAGTTAAACAATATTTTCTTAAATAAATGTTGTTTCCTACAACCTATATGGCGACTATTTTTGGTATATTCGATGTATTTTATAAATAAAATGACTTTTTTTATAAAAAAATGTCATAAACTGGCAACTTTGTGAATTTAATCACTATTTCCCGAGGAAATGGCTAGTTTTTTTTAAATATGCGTGCTAACTTTAACAGTATAAAGAAAGCGCTTTATTATATTTTAACCTTCACAGCGAATTGTCGTTTCACACTTGAAGCAAACCATTATTAATTCATTTCTTTGAGTATGTAACATACATAGCTTATCTATTATTCAATGAATATAAAGAAAGTGCGTGTCTATATCTTTAATTAAATAATCATAATGATTGTAATTTTATTTGAGAGGAACATTTAAAATGATTGATTCTTTACCGAACTACCAACCTAAGTTCAAAAAACTAATTTGTGTTGATTCAGACGGATGCGCTATTGATTCTATGACAATAAAACACGAGCGTGCATTCGGCCCTGCACTTGTTGCAGAATGGCGGTTAGAAAATATCCAGTCTGAACTATTAAAACGATGGAATGATTTAAATTTATATGAAATCACTAGAGGTATTAATCGTTTTAGAGGATTAGAACGTATGTTAAGTGAACTTGTTGAACAAGGTATAAACATTGAGGGATACAAAGATATTAAGCATTGGGTCCAAACAACACATGCCTTCTCTAATCCTGCATTGGAAGAAGCGATACAAGCGAATCCTAATCAAATCGGATTAAAAAAAGCACTCTCTTGGTCGCATAACGTCAACGCTATAATCAAAACATTACCAAGCATAGGCCCGTTTAAATATGTACAGGAATCGTTGCAAAGTGCTTCAACTTTTGCTGATATCGCAATCGTATCGTCTGCAAATTTATCAGCAGTAGAATATGAATGGGAAACTTACAAGCTTACGCCCTATTTAAGCGGTATGTTTGCACAAGAAGCAGGCACAAAAGAATACTGTTTAGCACAATTAAAGCAGCATTATAATTTAGAAGACATCATTATGTTAGGAGATGCTAAAGGCGATTTAGAAGCAGCTCAATCACATAATATGTACTTTTATCCGATACTTGCAGGCCATGAAAACCAATCTTGGCTCGATTTCAACAATAAATATCTAAAATTATTTAAAGAAAGTAAGTTCAACCAAGAGATACAAGAAGCATTAAAAGATTTATTTTTCAATAATTTTGAAGGAGAGGAATAAATTATGGTTAAAGTAGATTTAACAGCAGCACCATATTATTTAAATACGGATCAGATAACATGGGTGGAAGAAACACTTAACAATTTAACAGATGAAGAAAAAATAGGTCAGCTATTTTTTAATTTATTTTCATTAGAAGGTGGAAAAAAATTCTACGACGCCGACTTAACTAACGAAGATGTGCTTAAACGCTACCATATTGGAGGCGCACGTTATGAAGGTGGCAATAAAGAAGATGTGCAACACTTACTTAATGACTTACAAAAGCATACAAAAGTGCCCGTACTTGTAGCAGCAAACTGTGATTCAGGTGGTAATGGGGCATGTAAAGACGGTACCTACATAGCAAGTGCTGCACAATGTGAAGCAGCACAAGATACAAAAGTTGCCTATAACGCTGGCCTAGTATCGGCACGTGAATCTTCTGCATTAGGAGTGCACATTAACTTCGATCCTTGTGTTGATATTCTAAAAAATTGGCGTAATACGATTGTTAATACGCGTTCATATGGCACAGATGCTGAAACAGTGATTAAATATTCAAGCGCATTTATAGACGGTTTTAACGCTGAACGTAACATGATCACGTGTATTAAGCACTTCCCAGGTGACGGTACAGAAGAACGTGATCAACACTTAGTGCTTGGCGTAAATGAATTAACAACACAAGAATGGGATGATAGCTTCCGTAAAGTTTATCAACATCATATCGATCGTGGTGTACAAATGATTATGGCTGGTCATATCGCACAACCTGCCTATTCGAAAAAATTAAACCCTAATCTTGAAGATAAAGATATCTTACCTGCAACGCTTTCTTCTGAGCTCATCACTGACTTATTAAAAGACGACATGAAATTTAATGGTTTAGTCGTTACCGATGCAAGTCACATGCTCGGTATGACCGCTTCCATGCGCCGTGAAGATTACGTCCCATTAGCAATTGCTTCCGGTTGTGATATGTTCTTATTTTTTAATGATTTAGAAGAAGATTATCAATTCATGCTTAAAGGCTATGAGAAAGGCGTTATTACTGAAGAACGGTTAAATGACGCAGTACGACGCGTACTAGGGTTAAAAGCACAGTTGAGCCTTCATAAAAAACAAAAAGATGGTTCAATTATTCAACCTAAAGAAGCGTTGGATATCATCGGTTGTACGGAACATTTGGAAATGCGTGCAGAAGCTGCAGATCTAGGTATTACGCTTGTAAAAAATACTTTAAACCAATTACCTATCCGTCCTGAAACGCATAAAAATATTATGCTTTATGTCATTGAAGGTGAAAAAGACGGCATTTACAAATCTGCTAACAACGTAGCAGACGATATTATTAAAGAACTTGAATCTCGAGGGTTCAACGTCACATTAAATGACGGTTCCACACGTATTAAAGGCAAAACGCTAGCATACCGCAACAACGTAGATGCAGCTTTAGTATTTGCAAATATTATTGGCTATGCAGCAGAAAACAACTACCGTATCAAGTGGGGCACTGCCATGAGTAATGAAATTCCATGGTACGTACATGAAGTGCCAACTGTGTTTGTTTCAACTAATTTCACTACACATCTACACGATGCAACAATGGTTAAGGCATATATTAACGCATACCATTCAAATCATGAAACAATCAAACAAACTATTGATAAAATCATGGGCGAGAGCGAATTCAAAGGCGCCTATAACGACTTAGTATGGACAGACAAATGGCAAGCAAAATTATAACCCATTATACCTGTTATCATGAAAAAATAAAATTATCAAAAAATAATAATCCTTTCAGAGTACACACAATAAGTGAAAACTTTGAAGGGATTGTTTCATCTTAATTTTAGTTATATTATATATTTCACAATTTCATTAAATAAAAACCACCTCAAATTTTACGGCTAATAACAAAATTTAGGGTGATTATGATAATATTTATTTTTATTGAGTGCGGTAACTTATGATTTATAACCAAAATCAGGTATATTTTCCCAACGCTTTTTAAAGTAATGCGCCACTGCTTTAGGACGTCGTTCACGTGTGAAGATACCTTTCTTATTTCCTTGAACTCTGATAATATCCGTAGATGTTTCAAAATCTGCAAAATTCCATGTTTGTTCACCAATAAACTGCGGATATTCATCTATTACTTCGTGGTTTGCTTCATAATATCGAACTTGATACTCTTCAGTAAATAATTCATCACTAATTGCATGTATCCCCGCTACCGTATCCGCTCCATATTCCGTAAACATAATCGGTTTATCTGGTTGTTTTTCAGTCCATCCATCTAATTCTGTTCTCAGGGCTTCTTTAGCTGCTACCAAATCACCTGTTTGTGTATACCATCCATAATATC
The DNA here is from genome assembly GCF_017891975.1 of Staphylococcus sp. GDY8P131P. NCBI lineage: Bacteria > Bacillati > Bacillota > Bacilli > Caryophanales > Staphylococcaceae > Staphylococcus > Staphylococcus sp. GDY8P131P. The sequence goes on along the minus strand of NZ_JAESKF010000020.1, from coordinate 67,252 downwards.
TATTCAGACATAGTACATCTACTAAATCTTGTACTTGGCATGTGTCTGGTTGCGAAGTTAATATGGTAACTATTGTGACTGGTCGGTGTTGCGGGTCACATGCACGCGCTAAATGAACTAACGGTTCAAAATATGCTTTTGCCCCCGCTTCGGTAGAAGCAGGCTCATTAGCAATGGACCACATGACTACACAAGCATGATTTTTATCACGTTCGATTAACCCTTTAATCACTGATTCATGCGCTTCTTTCGTACCAATTTCTTCAAAAGTATTTCTTAAAGTAACACCAGACAATATCGTGCTAAAGTTAAGATGCACACCAACAGCTGTTGTTTCGTCTATTACTACAATACCTTGTTCATCTGCTAACCGCATCATCTCTTCAGAATATGGATAATGAGACGTTCGGAATGAATTACCACCAATCCACTTAATCAGATTAAAGTCCATTACATTTACAACTTCATTTAAGCCGCGTCCGTTGTAATATGTGTCTTCGTGTTTTCCGAAGCCTTTAAAATAGAATGGTCTATTATTAATTAAAAACTGCCCTTTTTTTACTTCTACAGAACGAATGCCAAAGCGCTCAGCATAACTATCTATTATTTGATTATTATCTAATAGCGTCACTTCTAAATGATATAAGTAAGCATTTAATGGTTCCCATAAGTGAGGTTGCTCTACTTTAATAGAACCGTTAAAACCAGATGTTTCAGCAACAATATGACCTTCTTCATCGATTAATCGAACTAATACTTCATCCACTGTGGCATTTGTAACAACCGTATAACCTACTTCTGCTATATCGCCTTTAAGCTCTGGTATAATTTCAATATCTTCTATAAACGTTCTAGGTGTTGTATAAATTTTAACAGGTCTATGAAGCCCAGCATAGTTAAAGAAATCAAAATTAGGTTTGTTCTTTTTAATTAAATTGCCATCTTTATCTGTCGTTTCACTATAGTCACCAACGGGTAAAGTGGTTTCGTCTAATATATTATTTACACATACTGTTAAGCGATGCTGTCCTGAATAAAACTGGTCATTTAATTCTACTTCAAAGGGCAAGAAGCCACCTTGATGTGATGTGACTTCTTGGCCATCAATATAAACAGTTGCTTTATGAGTTGCTGAACCAAACCGTAAAACAATGCGCTCATTTGATAAAACTTTAGGTATCGTAAATGTTCTTTCATACCAAACATTTCCAACATGATTACGTATGTTTGTCGTCACGCCTTGGTCATTATACGAACCCGGTACTGCCATCACTAAATCAGTATTTAAGGGTCGTGTTACGTCTATCGTGTCCTGATTACCTTCTAACTTAAACTGCCAAATACCGTTTAAATCAATAATGCTTCTGTGTTCATTCGTTACTGGATATAGCATATCGATGCTCCTCTCATAATATTAAAATGTGAATTATCTATATTTCTTCTCTAAGCGCTAATTCTTTAACAATTTGTTTGTGCTTCTGATCCGTAAGTGGATATGCAAAGAAGAATAAGATCACTGCAATTAAACAAATTGTTGCGGGTACGACAAAGAATAAAACTTTCAAACCAAATATTGTATCTGGTGTCTGAGCCGCATTAGGGACGTAACCAATAATTGTTAACGCCATCCCTGGTATAAAACCTGCTAAACCTTGGGAAATTTTTCTTGTAAAACTATAACTTGCATAAATAATACCTTCAGATCTTAGCCCTGATTGCCATTGTCCATATTCTACAACATCTGCAATAAATGCCCATGTCACCGTATTTGGAATAACTAAAAACAATTGTGCAATCGTATTAATAATTAAAAACGGTACGATTTGTTCTGAAAATAGTGAGAAATTTAATATTTGGAAGATGATAAAACCACTTACACCGATGATCGCTGTCATCTTCTTACCTACTCGTTTACTTAAAAACGTTGTAAGGAACAACGCTGGTATTAATACAATAAAATTCAATGTACTCACAATACCAATTAAGTTATCGAATCCCAGTACGTTTTTGTAATAATACAGTTGTGCACCTTGTTGTAAGAATAAAGCTGTAATCGTTAATAAAGTATAAATGGCTAAAATAATAAATGGTCTATTTTTCAGTAAATTAAAAAACGCTTTACGACCTAGCCCTTTAATTTGAGGACGCTCTACTGTATGACGCTCTTTAACACCTTTATAACACAACATATGTAGCGTCACACCCGCAACCGCAAGAATTCCAACTGCAACTGGGTATCCGATGGCATGATTAGGAAAAAGACTCACTAAAGGAATGATAATAATACCTGAAATAAACATTGCACCTTGCGAACCTAAATTACGAAATACTGATAATTGTGTACGGTCATCCGCATTGATTGTCATTGAAGCAGATAATGAACCATAAGGAATATTAACGATAGAATAAGCAGCGTTAAATAATAAATATGTTCCAAACGCCCAAATAATCTTACCTGTTTCACTTATATCTGGAGAAATAAAGGTCAGCACCGTTAATATTGCTAATGGAATACTGCCATATAATATAAACGGTCTAAACTTCCCACGTTTAGAAAAATTCTTTTGATTGTCAACAAGCGTCCCTACACCCGTATCTACAAAAGCGTCAAAGAACTTAGCCACTAAGAATACCAGTCCACCTATGGCTGATGGAATTCCCAATATATCTGTATAAAAGAGCAGCAAATAGATTTGCCCCATATCAAACATTAGTCCATTCCCTAAATCTCCAAAGCCATAAGATAATTTCTCTTTAAATTTTAATTTTGGTGATTCGATTTCGTTAAATTTTTTCAGCTTAGAATTTGCTGGTTTTAATCTCGCTGTAACCATAAGGATTACCTCTTTCCACTATCGAAATCAAAGTTATGAGCTTTAACTTTGTCATTTCATAGTCAGTTTTAATGATTGTGGCCCTCAATCGTTATATCATCCATAGTTTTGAAAGCGCTTTCTACTATAGATAAATTTTTTTACCCCTATAAATTAATTCGATTTTTATTATCGCGTGTTTACATCTTTAACACATTATTTATAGAGAGCTTACTTTTATTATATTTTTAAAATAATAACAGTCAATGAAATAATAACAACGTTGTTATTATTAAGTAGTTATCTTTTTAATTTCTTTTCATTTTGAACTATAGTTAAAGTCTGTAACAACGCCAATCGAAATTGATACGTTACTTTGTATATTAACCTGAGCGAGATACCTATTATATACCTCTATCTTAATGTGAAGTGGTTTAATTTTAATGTTTTTTTAAAGATATTATCATATTTTTGATATTTTTCTAATTTTATTTACAAATTTTATTTGTAATTATTAATTTTTACGTTTTTTTAACTCAAATTTATTAGTAGAATTCTTTATGCTCTATGCGATATTTCAATGGCGTCACACCATAGTGCTTTTTAAAACATTGAGTGAAGTAACTTTGTTCTTTAAAACCAACATAATTTGAAACTTCAGATACAGTCATTTTTGTGCGTGCTATTAAGTCGCGTCCTTTTTTAACTCTTAAAGTTGTAATAAATTGAGACAGTGACTGATGGCATTCTTGATTAAAAATCCTTGATAAATAACTCGGTGCTAAATCTACATAATTTGCTAACTCATCTAACGTTAAATGTGTATCTAAATTTCTTTCAATATATTGAATCACTTTACTTATTTTAGGACTATACGCGTTTGCTTTTATCTTCATAGCTCTTTCAGCGTATGCTTTAACAATCGAATGCGTTAATTCATCTAATAATTCAATATCCATTGTTTGATCAATCATAGTCGCGAATCTAGCTGAAATTTCATCAATATGAATCAAACTAACCCCTGCTTTTTCACCTGCTTTACGACATAACGTATTAATTAAATATGCTTTATATTGCTCATTTGAAATATCGTCTTTAACTCTTCTCAAACCAGCGACAGATATATTCATATTATTTAAGATGGACAAAGCTTCTTCGACATTACCATTTTCAACCGCTGTCAGTAGCTGATTCTCTAAATGATAACGATATTCTATTTCTTGTAATGTGTAATCAATTTGTGCTTTAGATTCTGCTAATATTGCTTCATTAGTATGAAAACTAAAATCAATATCTACAGTTTCATAAACAATATTTCTCTTCTTTAAAAAGCGAATTGCTAAACGACACATTTTTTGTGCTTTAACATGATGGCATAGTGGTACTTTTAATAAATATTGTTTCAGTATCGATAGTTTAGAAATTTTAATGTTCATACTTTGCAACATTTCATTACATTGCCGTTCATTTGGTCTTTTTTCCATATATGGCCCAATAATATAAACTTGTCTGTATTTTTTAAATTTGAAAATTAAAAAACTTACATTGAAACTATTTTTATAATGGTAAATTTTATTGCTGTGCATATGCACGATAAAATGTTTTAATTCGTTTTTAAATTGCTTCCTTGTTGTATTTATAAATGGTGTCTTGATATGGTTACTAATCCCCTTCATGTCATCCATATCATAACCTTCTAATTGAATACTTAATAATTGCAAAGCATGCATTTTCAAAATTTCTAGCGCTTCATCATTCATAAAAAAACACCCCATTCCTTATAATTGTATTATATCTAAATAATAAGGAATAGAGTATCAAATTAATAGAAAATTTCAAAAATGTTTTTCTTTACACTTTATAGACCATTATGATTTAAAACGTTTATAACAATATGGTTTTTTATTTATTTTTCTTTCCAAATTTCAATTTAAATGGTGCATAAAATAGGACGAAAATGAGAACTAAACCTAAATAACCAATTAAAGGATAGAAAATAGCTACAAGGTCTGTAAAGCCTACAAAACTTAAGCATAGTCCTACAAGCACTGTAATGGTATAGAATACTTTAAAACGCATAGAGTCTACTATCGTAAATCGTGTAGCGAATGCGTAAAACATACCTAAACCTGTATTGAAAATCATGCCAAATATCACGATTGCCATAATAACACCAAGTATTGGAGATATATGGTTCACAATGCCTAACATAGGCATTTCCATGTCGCCTACAATGTTAATTTGTGTGAAAATAGCTAAGTGACTTAATACAATCATGACACCTAAGGTTAAACCACCTAGTAGTCCACCAACAGCTGCGAGTTTGCTATTTTTTTCTGCTCCTCCCATAACGATTGCCATAGATGCGCCTACTGCTGTATTAAAAGAAGCATAATTGACACCTGCTACAAACCAATTCGGTAATGTAGATGGTTTAGCATCTGAAATTGTATCCAGTTCAGCAAATGGCACGTTTGTGGTTAAGAAACTATAAACCGAAATAATTAATATAAACAAAATTAAAAAAGGTGTAATATTCCCGATAACCTTAACGACACCTTCTACACGCAACATACCTGCAAGTATAATCAATATAGTCATTAAAATTGTACCGACGATTGATGGAAGTCCAAATTGCTGGTTTAAGTTTGAGCCTGCACCTGCAATCATTACCACGCCTACGCCAAATAAAGTGAAAATAATGACTAAATCAATAACCCAGCCTAGTATTTTTCCAAATAATGTTCCACCTGTGATATTATGTATGACATTTTTATGTGAGTCTGTGTTAAATCGGCTACCTAACCATACTAACATCATCCCCACATAAGCGAATAATGCTGTAGTGATGATCGCACCTAAAGTACCTAAAATACCAAAACTAGTAAAATATTGAAGTACTTCTTGCCCGGAAGCAAAACCAGCACCTACAATGACGCCAATGAAAGCACTTGCGATAAGTAATATTCTTTTCATAATTTCCCCCCTTATTGTGTCTACTATATACAAGTTAAGTGAAATTTCAACTGTAATATATTGATGTCACATTATGCTTTTTTGAAACAAACGCTTAGCATAGCTGTATATTTACAATTTGAAAATCACTATAATTATCTAATTTTATCATTTTATCTGTAAATTATGTTGAAATACCATATACAACTATATTTTTGGTACAAATGTACCAAAACTTCAAACCTATTTTTCAATTGTTATATAAAAAAAGCAGGCTAGAAATCACAAAAACTTTGACTGATTTCATATACCTGCGTTTTAAGCATATTAATTTATTTTAATACCTTTGGTTGACTGTATTTTGTGAAACAAACCCTTAATTTGATTGATAGGTTTGACCTATAGCAGTAAATGCTATAACGCAATCTACGTTTTTATTTCCTTTAATATACTATCTAAGTAAGTATCCACCATCAACCGGTAGGGAAACACCTGTAACATAATCTGACGCTTCACTTGCTAGGAAAATAAGTGGCCCCATTAAATTTTCAGGCACACCCCACTCGCCAGATGGAATATGACTTTTAATTTCTGGACCTCTCACTGGGTCTTCTTCTAATACTCTTGTCATATCTGTTCGAATATAACCTGGAGATAATGCATTAACTTGAATGTTATATTCTGCCAACGCATCTGCATAAGCTTTCGTGATACCTACAACACCATGTTTGCTTGCTGCATATGGAAAAATATTTTTACCTGCGCGGTAGGATTGCATTGAGCCTATATTAATAATTTTTCCTGATTGTTGTTTCGTCATCACTTTAGCCACTTCGTGAGCCATGTAATAAGATGCATTTAAATTGATATCAATTACTTTTTGCCAATCTTCATCTTTAAAGTCTAGTACATTATTTCTAATCTGCACACCAGCATTATTGACAAGAATATCTATATTTCCCCAAGTAGTTACCGCTTCATCAACTACTTTTTGAGCAGCGCCTTGTTTCGTGATATCTTGTTGTATAAATGCTATATTGCCTTCATGATCATTTACCATTTGCTTTAAATATTCCCAAGATTGTGTCGATGAACTGACGATAGTTACATTTGCACCATACATTGTTAAAGCAATGGTATAATACATGCCTAATCCACGCGCGCCCCCCGTTACAATAGCGTTCTTGCCTTTTAAAGAAAAACTATTCAAATCAAATTTTGTCATCATTTACGCCTCTTTTCTCAATATTAATGATTTCTTTTAAAAAAAGTCCTTAACTATATCATACTGTTAAGGACTTAAAAAACAACTATTCATTCATACTGCTGTACTGAATATGACATTATACAAAAATACTTAGTATTAAAATAAACACGAGTCCTGAAACAGAAATCACCGTTTCAAGTAATGACCATGTTAAAAATGTCTCTTTCACAGTTAAACCGAAATATTCTTTAAACATCCAGAAACCTGCGTCATTCACGTGAGATAAAATAACACTACCAGCGCCAATCGCTAATACGACCAATGCAACGTTAACATCAGATGCTTGTAGTAGTGGTAACACAATACCTGTTGATGAAATCGCAGCTACTGTAGATGAACCTAAGGCAATTCTTAAAACAGCTGCAACGACCCACGCTAAAAGAATTGGTGACATTTCAGTACCTTCAAACATTTTAGCTATTGTGTCACCAACTCCGCCGTCGATAAGTACTTGTTTAAAAGTACCGCCACCACCAATAATTAGGATCATCATACCTATTGGATAGATGGCATTAGAAACTGAGTCCATTATTTCTGAATTTTTTCTACCTTGTTTCACACCCATCGTAATAATAGCAAATAATACTGCAATTAACATTGCTGTGCCTGCTGTACCTATAAAGTAAATGAATGATTCAAATCCATTCGTTGCTTCTTCATTACCAGTTATTAACTGAACGATAGTGGCTAGTAACATTAAAATAACTGGTGATATTGCAGTTAATAAACTAATTCCAAATCCTGGCATTTCAGATTCTGAAAATTCCTTTTGTGCGCCTAAAGCTGAAATGTCGCCTTCTCGGCTATAGGCAGAAGGTGTAATCTTTTGTGCTACTTTATTAAATAATGGTCCAGCCACAATTGTAACTGGAATCGCAATAATAATACCATAAAGTAATACATGTCCTAAGTTAGCTTGTAACTCTTTTGCAATAACCACTGGACCTGGATGTGGTGGTAAGAAACCATGTGTAACAGATAACGCCACAACCATTGGTAAGCCAAGTTTTAATTGTGAAACGTTAGCACGTTTAGCTATCGTAAATACTAATGGAATTAATAATACGAGTCCAACTTCAAAGAAAAGCGCTATACCTACAATGAAAGCTGCAACAAGCATTGCCCATTGTACATGTTTATGACCAAATTTTTTAATAAGTGTGTCAGCAATTCTTGTAGCGCCTCCGCCGTCAGCTAATAATTTACCTAATATAGCCCCTAAACCAAAAATCAACGCAATATGACCTAATGTACTACCCATACCGTTTTCAATGGTTTCAATAATTTTATCTAAAGGCATACCAAGTAAAATTGCAGTGACAATAGATGTAATAATAAGTGAAATAAATGTATTCAATTTTAAGAAAATAATAAGTGATAATAATACGACAATCCCTATAACCACAGTAATTAATGGCCAAATTGTTTCAAACATAATCGTTCTCCCTTTCAACACTGAAAACATCATCGTAAAAATATCAAACCGACTCTCTTTTTGATAACGCTTACTTTCGTGTTTAAAATTTTTATTTTTCTATTATGGTTAAAAGTACAGCTATAAATAGCTCTAGCCCAACTAGATGATTCAGTTCTATTTATAGCCTGTCTTTTATTTAATCTCTTTCTATTTTTGTTCCTTGTCTTTAGTTATATGTTCACGCTGAAACGTAGCGATTTCAGCATAACGGTCTTCTAAAGAGCGGCTTAAATTGATAAATATTGAAATCAGTTTCTGGTAAATTTTCACATTATCTTGATTAGGTTTATGATCATTTGTAGTTCCAACCATTTCTTCGATAATAGAAAAATCATCAATTTCACCAAGTGCTTTCATACCAAGCACGCAAGCGCCTAGACATGAACTTTCATAACTTTCAGGAACAATTAAATTAGTGTCAAAGATATCAGCCATCATTTGACGCCAAACTTCACTTTTCGCAAAACCGCCTGTTGCTTTTATTGTTGAAGGTGTTTCGTTCATCACTTCTATCAAAGCTAAATAAACGGTATAAAGGTTATAAAGCACACCTTCTAAAGCTGCTCTAATCATATGTTCTTTTTGGTGCGTTAAGGTTAAGCCAAAAAATGAACCTCTTGCGTCTGCATTCCATAACGGCGCACGTTCCCCTGCTAAATATGGGTGGAATATTAATCCATCTGCACCCGGTTTAACTCGGTTCGCAATTTTAGTAAGTACATCATATGGATCGACACCTAAACGTTTTGCCGTTTCGACCTCGCTTGCCAATAATTCATCTCGTAGCCAACGTAATACCACACCGCCGTTATTGACTGGACCACCAATTACATAATGATTTTCGGTTAATACATAACAGAAAATTCTTCCCTTGTAATCTGTGCGTGGTTGATCTATCACAGTTCTAATTGCGCCTGAAGTACCGATTGTGACAGCAACTTCTCCTTTTTTAAAAGCGTTGACACCTAAATTAGAAAGTACACCATCGCTTGCACCAACAACAATTGGTGTATCTTCATCTATGCCCATCAATGTTGCATAACGACGTTTCATTCCCTTTAAAATATGTGTCGTTGGAACAACTTTAGGTAACTGTGATGCACTAATACCTAATAATCTTAAAGCCGCTTTATCCCAATCTAAATCTTCAAGATTAAACATACCTGTTGATGAAGCCATTGATTGATCAATCACATACTCTTCAAATAATTGATAAAAAATATAAGTCTTGATATCAGCAAATATGGCTGTTTGGTTATATATTTCTTGTTGTTCATGTTTCATCCAAAATATTTTAGATAACGGAGACATAGGATGAATCGGCGTACCTGTTCTTCTATATATTGCATCGCCATCGTGTTTTTCTTTAATTTCTTCTGCGTATTTAATCGCACGGTTATCAGCCCATGTTAAATTTTCAGTTAATCGTTCATTACTCGCGTTCATTGCAATCAAACTATGCATTTGCGCACTAAATGAAATTAATTTCAAATCTTTTTTATCGATGTTCGCTTCTCTCATTACATATTTGATGGTCATTAACACGGCATCGAACAGTTCATCAGGATTTTCTTCTGAAACTTCTACGTTTGGTGTGTGTAAAGGATAACCGATATTATGTTTCATTATGAATTGTCCTTTTTCATCATAAAGGACAGCTTTAGTACTTGTAGTACCTATATCAACGCCAATCATATATTTCATGATTTTACCTCCTACTATCACTTCTTATTTTAACCAAAAACTATCAATATCTTCCCCAACGTCATCAAAGTTCAAATGAAATGCATTTCTAAGTTTTGTTGCATCTTTATCTGCAATCGCATCAATAAATACTTCGTGATTATGGTGGATTCGTTCAAAGTCTTCAGGTTTTTTATTCATACGTTCACGCATTGATAATAAAATAAGCGCTTCCATCACTGGCCTTAAGTTATTCCAAAACGTTTTCAAGTATTGATGCTTTGAAGCTAATATGGTTACTTCATGAAATTTCATATCATGCACTGTAAATGCTTCTGCATCCTCAAATTTCACAGCAACTTTCATCATCTCGAGCTGTTTTCGCATCTCTTTAACAATTTGTTTGTGATTACTTGCTTTAATTTTATTAAATGCAAAAGATTCTAACATAATTCTTAGATCATATAGTTCTTTCTTTTCATTATCATTAAATGGCAAGACATCTGCGCCCATACGCTCTAAATTAATTAATTGATCTTGTTTAAGTAGCTTAAATGCGTCTCTAACTGGAGAACGACTGACATTAAATTCTTTAGCGATTTGGTTTTCAGTCAGCAGTGTATCTGGCGTAATTGTCCCATCAACAATCCTCAAACGTATTTCTGAAGCAATCATTTCACCTTTAGATACACCTTCAAGCCATTGTTCTGGATATAAATATTTCACCGCGCCGTCACCTCATTATCAATTCGATATACTTGTATACAAGTATATTAATATACAAGCAACAAAAATGCAAACGCTTGCACTTTAAAATTCACGTCTTTATTTCACAAAAAAAGCGGCATGCCTAATTTGAATAGACATACCACTTTTTTTAATATTAATTATTTGATTGAGCTCAATGTGTACCATTACACGCTCATTAATGTATTTGATTACAGTAACAGGATGACCTATTACCTTAATCGTACAAAATAACTTAAGTTAACGAATACAAGTTTGGGTTAAAAAATCTTGCCTTAGTTCAGACAGTAACTTAATTGTCAAAAACTTCAGTATGGATATTTTGCATTTTACTTTCAACCGTCGTTATTTCATTTGCACATTGTTTTAGAACTTCTCTATAATCTTCAGTATTTTTTTGATTTTTATAACGAATCTTGTGCTCTAAACTCGCCCACATATCCATACCAATTGTTCTAATTTGAATTTCTACTGGCACCTTTTCTACAGAGTGAGCTAGAAATACTGGTATTGAGACTACAATATGCAAACTTCTGTAACCGTTACCTTTCGGCGTTTTTATATAATCTTTACGCTTTATAAGTTGCACATCCGCTCGTTTTAACAATAGTTCTTCGATTACATAAATATCATCCATATAATTGCAAACAACTCTAATACCCGCAATGTCTAAAATGTACTCTTTAGCTGATTCAGTATTAATTGGATAACCTTTTCGGTCTAATTTTTTAATCAAACTTCTCATTTCTTTGACTCGGCGTTCCATATGATGAATTGGATTATGCTTATACATTTGTTTGAAATGATCATCTAAGATATCAAGTTTAGTACTGATTTCTTTAAGTGCAGAAGAGTACAATTGTTCTAAAGATACAAAATCGATAACCATTTCAAATGCTTCTTCGTAGTTGTTTATATAGGCCAAACTCTCTTTAAATTCTGCTTTTAAATCATCCATATTTAGAGTAGGCTTGCGTTCAATGTACATAAATCGTACCTCCATAACTCTCACTTTATAAATATTATAGCTGAATTAAAATACATTTAAAATAAAATAGTATATAAATCAGCCATAATATTAGACTATTGAGACTAAGATATAAAGGAATTATTATCTTAGGGGGCATATCATATTAACAGTAGACAACTGTAAATACACGTGTATGCGAACGAACACTTTAAGTGACTTTCAAACGCCCACGCTCATAGTCATTTTTGATATTACTCATCCTTTTTGTGTTCAATGATTTCAGTTTTTCTATTATCTGCGATATTGCGTGCGCGTTTCATAGCATCTTCTTTTTTATCAAAACTATCAGAAGCTTGTTTCGCATCTTCTGATTTTATTTTCCAAGCATCGTCTTCATAATACACATGTACGTCCTTATTATTTAATTTTGGATTGCTTGATTCATCTTTTTCATGTACTGTAATTTTTTTATTTTTCAACTCTTCTAATTCTTTTTTAGAAGCCGTTTGATACCAATTTTCTGCTTGTTTGGTCGCAATTGGTATCGTATTTTCTTCTTTATAGCCATCCTTTAACATCGCATTACCAATATCTATAGCTTTCTTCCGTTCTAAGGGCTCCATGTTTTTCCAACTTTGTGGGTAATCTTCCATAGTCCAAGGCATAAATTAAAAACCTCCTGATTATATTTATTAGTTTTCTTTTACCACCTTTTGTTTAAACTAATCAAGCCTATGCTATTTAAATTTAATGAATTGTAAAATCAATATGATTTATCTTTGATTTATCGGGAATTAATTATAGGAAGTGTAATAGTTAAAAAAGGAGGTCAAACTAACATGAAGGTCACAATCGGGTTAATACCATCTCCTGACATGCCACATAAACTCATCAACAAAATATATTCTGAACTCCCAAAGGATTTTAAAAATCACGTTGATTCAGAGGTTGAGTGGCAGTTTGATATGCATATAGCATCCATGATTGGTACTGCTGAACATATGGATAAAGCCTTAGATATCGCTGCTAATATTAAAAAGCAAAAAAATTGGGATTATACTATTTGTATCACTGATTTACCTAATTTTTCTAAAAACAAAAGTGCGTTATGTGACGTGGATTTTGATAATAAAACAGCTTTATTATCACTACCAGCATTAGGTGCTTTTAAATTAAAAAATAAATTACGAGAATGTTTAATTTTTATAATTGAGTACTTGCATACTCCAGATAAAAATCAACTTGATTTAAATTCCAAATATTTTAAGCTAACTCAGTTTAATGAAGTCATTCCTAATGAGAAGAAATCAGATCATAAATCACGCGTTATTGCTAAATCAACTATACTAGGTTGGTTTCATTTAATTTGTGGCATGACTTATGCCAATGAACCATGGTCTGCCATTTTTGATTTTAAAAAAATTATTTCTGTTTCTTTTGCTACAGGTACTTATATAGCCATTTTTTCTACACCATGGGATATCAGCTTAGATTATAGTTATTGGCGCTTTATTTTATTGATGTTTCTTTCTATTTTTGGAATGGTTGGTTGGTTGATATACTCGTACAAATTATGGGAACGACCAAGTCCGAACACGCAAAAACTTTATCGCTTTATATATAATATAACGACTTTTGCGACGCTTTCGACCATTACATTTTTCAACTTTATAGCGCTCTATATTCTATTAACTGTAAGTACATTGTTATTTGTACCACCAGAATTGTTTTCAAACTGGACGTCATTAAATAGCAAAGAACCTACTGTACTCAATTATATTAACTTAATCTGGTTTATAACTTCTCTAGGTATATTGGCAGGTGCTATGGGATCCACTGTTGAAAATGCTGAAAAAATTAAAAGAGTAACTTATTCCTTCAGACAATATTATAGAGCTAAGTCATTAGAACAAGAAGATGAAAATAACTCTAGTGATTATGCTCAAGATGATTATTATGAAGGCAAGAAACAATCACACCACGAGGAGGGATTAAATGAGCACGACAGTCGCTAAAATAGGTATTGTTGCCGCGCCAGGTATCTCTGAAAAAATTGCACGTAATCTTGAAATAGATTTACCGAATATACTCAGCAACCAATACGACAATTCAATTGAGTGGAAAGTTGAAACAGTCATCGACCCTTTAACAGGCTCTGCTGAAACGGTTCATGATATTTTTACTAAAATCACTGACTACCAAGATAACAATAATTGGAAATATACGATTGGGCTCACTGATTTGCCTGTCATTGAACAACAAAAGGTGGTTGCTATTGATATTAATAGACAAAATGGCGCTAGTTTAATTTCTTTACCTGCTTATGGATGGCGTCCTATCAAAAAACGTATTCAAAATTCTATTTTAGCTATGCTTCAAGCCATCGATGAATTTAAAAATCCAGAAAAAAATAGCGAACATCATCGGGGCATGCAGCTTATGAATGCTCAATTTCCTTTATCGAATTTACAAGCGCGTACTGTTTATTTTAAAGATACTACTTCTCAACATACACAGTATTATGTCTCTTCTCGAGCCAAAGGTATGTTTCGTTTAGTTAGTGGTATGACATTTGCTAACAACCCATTCAATATGCTGAAAAGCCTAAGTAGCGTTGTCGCAATTGCATTTACCACAGGCGCATTCGGTATTATTTTCACTACTATGTGGAACTTAAGTTTTGCGTATGCTGGATGGCGGCTGCTATTGATGATGCTTGCCGCTATATTTGGAATGATGATTTGGATGATTGTCGCTCATGGCTTATGGGAATCTAAAAAAGAAAGTAATAATAAAAGAATCACAACGTTATACAATTTAACTACGACTATGACTTTAACTGTTTCTGTAATGATTTATTATACTATTCTATTCATACTATTTTTAATCGCTGCGTTAATCGTGCTCCCATCGGGTTATTTAGGACAAACGTTACAATTAAAAACATCTGCAAATTTAATAATATATATAAAGCTTGCTTGGTTTGCGGCATCTATTTCAACCGTAGCTGGTGCAATTGGTGTAGGATTAAATAACGAAGCACTCATACTTGAAAGTACTTATGGTTATAGACAAAAGCAACGTTACAAACAGTTACATGAAGAACAACAACAATCAAAAGAGCAACAAAAACAAACACAAAAAGATATTCAAGAGAAAAAACAAGAAGAAGAACAAAAAGCGAGAGAACAAAGTGATTCTAATTAAATTTCAGACTACAGTGAGACTCACCTCGTTTTATTTCAATGCTTATCCTATATAAATCAACCGAGTTAGCCCGAGTGATATGATTGTTTTAAATTTATTTAATTACTTTTATCATATGAATCTATATTATGTCTTTCACTATAGCGTTGTCGTTATTTAAACACAAAAAGTCACCTCCATGACATATGGAGGTGACTTTTATTTGTATCATAAATATTTGTACCCTGAAATATGATATTGGTTATAAATAATTATAGACTAACGTTTTATATCCTATTAAGCGTAAGATAATTTAACTTCTTGTCTAGCATTTTTACAATTACTTTGAATACTCATTAGAGAAGTTCTAATATACATATATTGTGGTAAAGTTGTGAGTGCTTCAACATTAATGTTTGAACCAATTTCAAAATGTTTAGCAATGTTTTCAAACACTAATAAATATTGTCCCATTGTTTCATCATCAATATGGTAACGTTGTTCATTGCTTAAAGCTCTCGTTAACATAAAGCTTATTTCTTCCAATGCATAGATACTAGGATAATAGTATTGAATAACCATTTTATTACTAAATACTTCACCATTTGCACTACTGTAAATCTGTTTCATATTATTAAGTTGAACACTTAAATGTAGCATTTCTTTTTTATCACGTTCTCTTGACGAATATTTATTACTTGAGAATAAATAATGGAAGAGGACTGCTTCATTACGTGCCACTTTAGCAAGCGTACCAGGTAACATTGATGAAGCTGTTTTTCTTCCTATGACGAGTAAACATACAACAGCAATCAGTATACCTACGATTACATCAATAATACGTGGTAACGCAATTAAGATAGATAGATGATTAGATGCTAATCCATTTAATAAAATAACTTGGATTGTAATAAATATTACAGCAAATGAATAATTAGCACCAACAAATATTTCTGTAATACCTGCAGCAACAGCTAAGAGTATAATAGCAACTGGAACGGGTGGCATAGATAGTAATATTAAAGAGAGTGCTAGAACTCCAATAATTGTGCCAATCCCTCTGGAACCTGCCCGTTCAAAGCTGTGTAATGTTGTTGACCCCAATAACACGGTATGTGTACTAAGCGGAATCCAGTATGCCTTATCAAAATCAAACATTAATGCTATAAAAATAGCAATGGCCATGATAACGCTATAACGCAAAGTATTTCTAAATACGAAAGAATCTATAGTAAGATTATTAACTAATCGGTGTCCATAAATAGGCACACGAATGTCTACTTCATGTTCTAATCGTTTTTCATCCGCATTCATGATAGCATCTACCTTAAATATGTTATCGACGAGTTTTTCGTATGTTTCTTCTATATCAACTTGTTGTGTCCATGTTTTGTTTGTCTGACCATGTGTAAATACCAAGTTGATCACGTAATCTGCCATCGCTCTAATTTCTTTAGGTAAAGGGCGTGCGTTTTCCTCATTTAATTCTAATAATTCTGAATGTATACCCTGAGCAATATTATGGAGCAATATTAAACGTTGAAATTCTGGAGATTTTTGAGATTTGGCAGAGCTTGCAGTAATCAGTTGATTATCTGTATTTCTAAACGCAGTAACAGCAAATTGTGATACTTTTGCAAATGCTTTAGGATCATCAAAATTATAAACCAATTGTTTAATAATATTATAATCATTTTTTATGGATTTAACTTCTGCAGATTCTTTTGATAGTAAAATGACGATGATAACTACAAGTGTTGCTAATAAACCGCCAATAAATACCGCTATACCTCTAGTTACAGCTTCTTCAGGCGCAACTGGTAAATTAATTGGCAAACTAAATGCTACAATAAAGAAAGTTGACGATGGGCCCGGAATGTTTAAGGAACTAAACACATAGTATGGCACAACTGCTACGATTAACAGCAATATTCCGAATATAACAGGTTGATTGACTGTTAAGGTACCGAGCATCATAGCAATTGCAAATACAATAGATGTTAAGAAGACAGTGCGAAGCTTGGACTTAGCAGTACCGCCAAACACATAAATATGAGCTAAAGTACCAGTTGAAATTAGCAGACCTATTGAAAAATACCCTACTAAGTAACCAATCATTAGAGGAAGGAACATTAATATACCTTGTCTAATACCTTTAGCAACATCGATTTTCATAGCATTAAATTTGGTAAGTGATTTTAAATATTTAATCAATGGTGGTACACATCTCCTTTTTATTTTTTAATTTAATTATTACATTTGATTTGCGTTTTCTCTAAAACATAAAAAGAGCGGGTTAGAAATCTAAAATTTATAATTTGATTTCATATTCCCGCCCCTTAAAGGTGATTTGATTTTTAAAAAAGCTTATTGATAGAAGCATCTAAACACGAGTTACTACTGCATTTTACCTGCTTTCACTCAAAACGATAGACATTAATATATGACTCAAATTACTTTAGCGCGCACAAGTATCTATGAAGGGGAAGTATCATTACAAAATCAGAACTTTTACAATTATTGATTGCGAAATCATATACACTCTTTTTAATGATTACTAAACTATTTTAACACTTTTATTAATTTCTGCTAGGGTGTTTCCTACAAAACGCTTAAATAAATATGTTAAATAAATACTATTTTACATTTTATTGAGCACTTATTCCGACTGTTTTATATCCTCATGAACAGTCGAATAATCAACATCTGTTTCTAAAAAGTCTTGATTGTTTACAGGGAAATGTTGCTCTAAAGTTTCAATATTGCTTATCTCTATTTCACCATGGTTCATTTCAAAATCTAGTACATGTCCGCCTATCGTTTTCTTTTCATCTACAAAATGTAAATGGAAACCGCCGGCTGCGATCCCATGGAAGAGCTGCGGCGCGTAAAAACCAACAATGGTACCCTCTATTTGATCATACATATACTCAGGTTGTTGCTTTGCTGATTCAATTAATTTCGTATACGGTTTCTCTTGTCTTGGCATCATTCTGACATGTACGCTTTCAAATTTCCCAGTTATTTTCACTGCCAAAAATATATTTTTGCTTTTAGCATGATACATTGCTTTATCTAATAAAGTATCTGAATCAGTGATATGTCTCACTTCAAAACGGTTATCTGGTTTGAAAGGTGTTACAGTAGAAAATGGTGTCATCTCATCACCATTTAATTGTTTGAAATTACCTTGAGCATCAGCATGGTATGCAACACCATCTAATATAATAACTTCGCCATCAGATCCTGTTAGGGTGCCTATGCCTAAATCGCCATGTTTTAAAACTTCATTGATTTTCATTGTGCCATCTAGCAATCCTGCCATCAGCGTACCGAGCGTCCCATGTTGATATAACATGATTTTTCTCTCCTTATATAAGTATCTTTTTAAGTGTCATACCTGTTACAATTATTTACAACAAACTATTATACAATATAAATACATAGCATAATAACATTGTGCTTACAAAGCATAACAAGTTATGTAAAAAGACTGTAAACGTATGAGATTGGTTTACAGTCTTTTGATAATATATTATTTTCTTATAGCGATTTCTATTTCTGGTTCTGCAATTAAATAAGGTTCAACTTCTTTAAAAAATACTTGAAAATGCTCTGATTGATTATGCGCTTGTAAAGCCGCTTCATCTTTATATTTTTCTATAAAAGCAAATGTATCTGGCTCATCCGTTTTTTCAAAGTGAGCATAATATAATGCGCCTTCTTCTTTATTCGCTTGTAACACCAAACGCTCTACTAGGGCTAAGTAATTATCGCGTTGGTCGGGATTAACCTTCATTACTGCAGTTACTACAATCATATACTGGCCCCCCTTGATTATGGTTTGTTTCCTTTTATTGTTTACCTAAAACGTACTTTAACAAACATTATAATGTATCCTTTTCAATAATTAATGGTTGATCTGGTTTTACAAAAAACCACATTACTATTGCAAATATTACAGGAATAATGACTAACTCTAAAGTCACAGTCCAACCTACAATATCAACCAACATACCTGCTAACAATGGGCTAAGCAGTGCACCAATATTTCCCCATAAGTTCATCCACCCTGATACAGAACCAGAGAAATTACGTCCTAAATCGGTTGCTGCTGCCCAACTCATACCAGTTGCAATACCAATCCCTCCCAAACATAACGATAGCCATAAAACATTAACTACTAAATTGTTAGTTTGAATTGACATAAATAATGAAATACAAAATACTACAAATCCAATAACGGCTATCGTTGCTCTTGCAATAAACCTAGATTTGCCTTTTTGTAATAATTTATCAGAAATTGCACCGCCACATAGAATAAGTAAAAACATAGCAATCCATGGTGCACCAGCTGCCCATGCCATATCAGGATCAGTTAGTTTTACATTGTACTGTTCAGTTAAATACGTAGGTAACCATATCAAAAATAGTGATACGACAAATTGCACAACAAAATACTGTGCTGCCAATGCGTAAAAACTAAAGCGTCTTAAAAATATATTCCATGGCGCATTATTTTTTTCAATTTTGATAATGTCACGGTTTGCCATAATATATCTTTTTTCTGCTTCATTTACCATCTTATGTTGTTCTGGTAAATCTTTCGCAATGACTATCCATAACAATGCAATAACAATACCAATTGCACCAAAAATATAAAATACAGCTTGCCATCCAAACATATTAACAATCGCAATCGTTACTACTGGAGCGATAACAGGCCCAAAATAGGATCCTGCTAATAAAGCACTTGATGCGCGTCCTTTTTCTCCCTTTGCAAACCAAAATGAATTAAACACTGCATTGGAAGGATACATTGGCGCTTCACCAACCCCAAATAAAAAACGTACTGCGTATAATAGACCATGGTTTTTAACAACACCTGTTAAAATCGTGAAAGCACTCCACCAAACAAGCGCAATTGTTAACATTTTTTTCGAACCAAATTTTTCTGCTAAAAAACCCGAAGGTACTTGCATCAATGCATAGCCAAGCGAGAAAAATGAAGCTAGTAAACCAAATTGCGTTTTCGTTAAATTTAAATCTTCCATCATAGGACCAGCAATGATCGATATATTCGATCTATCCATATAAGCAATAACGCCTATAATAAAAAATGCAATAGCGAAATACCATCTTATGTTTGTTCTTTTTTGTTCCATGTTGTCTCCACACTTTCTCCCTATTTCACTAGTCATCATATGACCTATTGTGTGCCTAGATATTACCACAATATGAAATCGCTTACAATAACTTTTTTTCCTTTCATCAAAGTATTTATGGAAGTTATAAAATACACTGGCATAAACACATATAAAGTTTGAAATTATTTAATTTTGGTTAAAGTAACCTTTTAAGACAGTAAACCATTTAACTACCCATACATTATTTCGTTATCATTAGCTTCGCTTAAATCTATTAAATCATTTTAGTCTGATATTTTATTCAATTATGCATAATGTGATAACTTGGATTATAATGTATAAGTAATATAAAAATCATAGTTATAGTTATACTTTTACTATATAAAGGAGCGAATTTTGTCGCCATGGAACAAATACTGACAAATTTTATTAATACTTGGGGTTATACTGCGATTGCAATATTAATCTTGTTAGAAAATATATTGCCTTTCATACCGTCTGAAATTATTTTAACTTTTGCCGGTTTAATGACAGTTAAATCTGATTTGTCGATACCTTTACTCTTTATGATATCCACTATTGCGTCTTTGATTGGGTTAATACTACTTTATTATATAAGTAGCATTATATCTGAACCACGCTTATATCGTTTTGTAGATAAATATGGGAAATGGATTAAGCTAAGAGGTAAAGACATCGCCAGAGCGAATGAGTGGTTTAAAAAATACGGTGCCATTGCCGTATTTATTTGTCGTTTTATACCAGTGTTACGTGTATTAATTACGATACCTGCTGGCATTAATCGCATGAATATCATTTTATTTACTGTGCTCTCATTAATAGGTACGACAATTTGGAATATAGCCCTAATCTTTTTAGGAAGTATGTTAAGTAACAGTTGGGATGTACTAATGAATGGTTTACATACTTATTCATACATCATGTATATCGTTATCACCATTGCAATCATCTATCTGTGCATTCGAATCTATAAAAAGAATAGTACACAGCAATAAATATATACTTTCGTAATAATGGTTATATAACTTTATATTTATTTTCCATTAAGTTAAGTCATTAGATGAAATGAGTTTTACCTGATTTTTCTATATAAAAAAGACTAACTTCCCCCTTAGAAGTTAGCCTTTCACGATCTATATTTTCTCCCTAAGCTTTAAAATACAAGCATTTTAAAGCATTTCTTTATTTTTGTTTAATATGATACATAGTTAATATTTTACCCCTTAATCAACTATGTTTAAGCTTTTTGATTGTCACCTTTAACCATTTGACGAACTTCTTCTAAATCGCCTTCAACGTCGATTTGAGGTTTCTTCGTTATTTTACTAACTACAATGGTAACAATTAGACTTGTTAAAAATCCTGGCACGATTTCATATAAATTAAAGAAATCATTAATGTCACCCAGAGGTTTAACAAATGCAATCCAAATGATGACTACAATTGCGCCTGATAACATTCCGCTGACTGCACCAGTACGACTTAAACCTTTCCAATATAAACTTAATAGTACAAGAGGTCCAAATGCTGATCCAAAACCAGCCCAAGCATTACCTACAAGATTTAGAATTGTATCGTTTGGTGTCCACGCAATCATAATTGATGCAATAGCGACTACAATTACAGATAGACGACCAACAAGCACAAATTCTTTTTCATGTTTTTTAGCCGCTTCTTCACCACGAAATAATTTATAAAAATCTTCGGTTAATGAACTTGAAGTCACTAATAATTGTGATGATATCGTACTCATAATCGCAGCTAAAATGGCTGCTAGTAAGAATCCACCAACAAGTGGATGGAAGAGTATTTGACCCATTAAAATAAATAATGTTTCTGGATCTTGAAGCGTTACACCGCCATCATTGACAAATGTAATGCCTACAAGACCAACACCAACTGCACCTAATAAACTAATCGCCATCCAACTAATACCAAAGCGTCTAGCTGTTGGTAATTGTTTCACTGACTTAATAGACATAAAACGCACAATAATATGTGGTTGACCAAAATAACCTAATCCCCAAGCAAAGAATGAAATAATACCGATGATTGTTGTCCCTCTAAATAAATCTAGATTTGTAGGTTTTAATTCTGCAGCTTGTGATAAAGTATCTAACCCACTCAATTGCATCATTGCTACTATCGGCACCATCACCATCGCGATTAACATAATGACACCTTGGAAGAAATCCGTTAACGATACGGCTAAATAACCTCCGAAAAATGTATACGCAATGACGATAAAGGCAACTAATAATAGACCAAAATGATAGTCCAAGCCGAAGGCGCTATCAAATAATTTACCACCTGAGACCATCCCCGAGTGCGTGTACAACGTAAAGAATACAACAATAATACCACCTGAAATAATTTTAATCACGTTAGATTTATCATCTAAACGGTTTCTAAAGAAATCAGGTAATGTAATTGCATCTCCTGCTTTTTCTGTATAAACACGTAAACGTGGCGCCACAACGAGGTAATTTATGTATGCACCAATTGTTAGACCAATGGCTAACCAAGCAGCGGATAAACCTGTAGTGTAAACTTCACCAGGTAATCCCATAATCATCCAACCACTCATATCGGATGCACCAGCAGATAACGCAGTAACATAAGGTCCAATGTTCCTACCGCCCAACATATATTCACTAATATTTCCCGTTGCTTTTTTATAACCATAATATCCAATAATTAATAAAACAACGAAGTAAGCACCAAGCATAATATATGTTTGCCAGTCTGGATTAACTTGGCTCGATAACGATGCTCCCAATGTAAACATAAAATAAACTCCCTTTATATAATTTTGTTACATGCATTTATTATACAAAACTTAAAAAGAATTTAAACCGTTATTTTGAAAAAAATTTTTATAATATAGAGACGAAATGCTGTAAATACGCCTTGAACAACTGTTATTAAAGCCTTCAGGCACATTAAAATTATAATTGTAATTTTACATTTAAAAAGACAAATAAGTAATATAGTGATTCAAAAAAATGTATGTTTCCTACAACTTTTATGTTTATACCCTAAAATACATATTTGAGTAACATCAATGTCATTTTAAATATGACGTCACAGTGCTCTCAATGAATAGTTAAAAACTTAATACGCGTATGTTTTCATCCCTGACATCTTCTGCTAATATCGTAATTAAGCTTGAAATATGTTTGATATTCCAAGATGATTTATAACTAGTACTCATAAACGAATTAGAACTAGACATTCTCTCTAGAATAAATGCTACAATATCATATATACGATGAAAGCGGTTTATTATATAGAGATGAATAACAAAACAACTTAAATGGAGTGACATAAATCATGCATAATACAACAGAAAAAAGTGTAAAAGAAAGATATTTAGATTTGCTATCTCAACAATTTAATAATAAAGAAGAGTTAGCCACTGAAATTATTAATCTTGAATCTATATTAGAACTTCCCAAAGGCACTGAACATTTTGTCAGTGACTTGCACGGTGAATTTCACGCATTCCAGCATGTATTAAGAAACGGTTCAGGTAATGTACGTTCAAAAATCAACGATATATTTCAAGACACGTTAACACAAAAGGAAATCAATGAATTTGCTGCTCTTGTTTACTATCCAGAAGAAAAATTAAAGTTAGTAAAAAATAGTTTTACATCCAAAGAAAGTCTAGACGCATGGTATATCACGACGATCAATCGTCTTATTAAATTAGTCACCTACGCCTCTTCAAAATATACACGTACCAAGTTACGTAAATCATTACCTCAAAATTACGTATTTATAATAGAAGAACTTTTATATAAAAGTAACAAATATAATAACAAACATTCTTATTATCAAACATTAATGAATCAAATTATCGAGCTTGAGCAATCAGATGATTTGATTATCGGACTATCTTTTACTATTCAACACCTAGTGGTCAATCATTTACATGTGGTTGGCGATATATATGACCGTGGTCCAGAACCAGATAAAATCATGGATACGTTGATTGATTACCCATCGGTAGATGTGCAATGGGGAAATCATGATGTACTGTGGATTGGTGCATATGCTGGTTCCAAAGTGTGTTTAGCCAATTTACTAAGAATTTGTGCGCGTTATGATAATTTAAATATTATTGAGGATGCTTATGGTATTAATTTACGCCCTTTATTGACTTTAGCTGAAAAACATTATTCAGGTGACAATTCTGCTTTCAAGCCTAAAAATGCTGAAGCATTATCTCAATCTGAAATTGAACAAATTACAAAAATCCACCAAGCGATTGCTATTATTCAATTTAAATTAGAAGCGCCTATCATTAAACGCCGTCCCGACTTTGAAATGGAAGAGCGCCTAGTATTAGAAAGTATCGATTATAAGCATAACGAAGCGACACTTTACGGTAAAACTTATCCATTAGAGCATACTTGTTTTCAAACTATAGACCCTAACAATCCTAATGAATTAACTGAAGACGAGCAAGAAGTGATAAATAAATTATTATTATCAGTACAACAATCTGAAAAACTGAAACGTCATATGACCTTCTTAATGCAAAAAGGTAAGCTGTACCTTCCATACAATGGTAACCTCTTAATCCATGGCTGTATCCCAGTAGATGAAAATGGTGAAATGGAATCTATGGTCATCGATGGAGAAAAATGTTATGGCAGAGATTTGCTTGACCACTTTGAATATTTTGTACGAGAAGCGTTCGATCATAAAGATATACATGATGATTTAGCAACTGACCTTGTATGGTATTTATGGACGGGTAAGTATTCTTCATTATTTGGAAAACGTGCAATGACAACATTTGAGCGTTATTTCATTAAAGATAAATCAGCACACAAAGAAACTAAAAATCCATATTATTATTTACGTGAAGATGTGAAAATGTGTAAAAAAATGCTCAAGGACTTTGGCCTTGACCCAGAAGAAGGACATATTATTAATGGACACACGCCAGTAAAAGAAATTGATGGTGAAAACCCAATCAAAGCTAATGGAAAAATGATTGTCATTGATGGTGGATTTTCAAAAGCTTATCAATCCACCACTGGTATCGCAGGCTACACGTTACTTTATAATTCCTTTGGTATGCAACTCGTGGCGCATCAACATTTTAATTCTAAAAAACATGTGTTACTTAATGGAGGCGATGAACTTTCTATTCGTCGTGTCGTTGATAAAGAATTAAAACGTAAGAAAATTCGTGATACCAATACTGGTCGTGAAATACAAGAGAAAATTGATGTTTTAAAAGTGTTGATGCACGACCGTTTTGTCCACTAAAGGTTCATAAATCACACACTTTTCATATCATAATCTAAATTATGATATGAAACATTTTAAGAGGTGAAGTTTAAATCAATATTGATTTAAACTTCGCCTCTTTTTTGATACCTTTTTAAATTTCAGGTCGCTTGATAGATTTTCGTTCATACAAAAAATACAAATGTATGTTTCATATAAACTTTTGTGTTTATTTCTCGTTTATTTTCAGCTAAAATAGGTACTTGTGATATTTTATTAAATAAGTGTTTTTTACAAAGTAAATTGCATGAAAGGATTCTAAGTATATGCCTAAATTAAAAGAAATGATTATAGTAGCCTTTGCCTTTGTAGGCGTTGTTGTAGGCGCAGGCTTCGCAACAGGACAAGAAATATTCCAATTTTTTACAAGTAATGGCAAATTCAGTGTGTTTGGTGTTTTTATTACTGGATTTATTATTACTATAGGGGGTGTGTTTGTTTTAAATACAGGGTACCGTTTGCGCTCACATAATCACACCGAACCTATAAAATTTTATCTTCCACGAACAATTGCTGCCATTTTTGATATTATATTAACTTTATTTTTACTTGCGTTAGCAATGATTATGACAGCTGGTGGTGTTTCAACACTTCATGAAAGCTTTGGCATACCTTACGCCATCAGTTCTTTAATTTTAGTACTTATTATATTAGCCACACTCTTTTTAAAATTTGATCGCTTGATTACCGTTTTAGGAATGGTAACGCCATTTTTAGTTATTATTGTAACAATCATTGCTATTTATTATTTTACTACTGGTAGCTTTGATTTTAATTCAGCAGATCAATACGCTAATAACGATAACCGTACAGATAAATGGTGGTGGTTTGATGCTATTAACTATGGTAGCTTACAAATTGCTGCTGCTTTTAGTTTCCTTTCTGTTATGGGAGGACGCTTAAAATACGAAAAATCTACAATATATGGTGGTATTTTAGGTGGCGCCATTGTTACATTTTTATTATTAATGTTAAACCTTGGTATGGTAACTGAATTTACAAATATAACAGACGTCGCACTACCTTCGTTATTATTAGCTAATCATATTTCACCTATTATCGGCACATTTATGGCGATTATTATGATATTAGTTATTTATAATACAGTTGTTGGTTTAATGTATGCATTTGCTTCTCGTTTTACAGAGCCATATCAAAGAAATTATTATATTTTAATCATTATAATGGCAATCGTTACATTTGCTACTACGTTTATTGGTTTTATAGAGTTGATTGGCAAGGTATTTCCAGTCATGGGTATTTTCGGTTTTATATTATTAATACCTATATTTATCAAAGGTGTTTTTCGTAAATCAAATCAATCATGATAAAGAACCCCAAATGATAATGACGCTATGATCTTCAGTCAGTTAGACAAGATAATACGTTAAATTCATCATCTGGGGCTCTTTTATAGTCAATATTTTACTATTAAATTCAGCCAACATTACATAAAATACGTAGCTTGTTATATTAATTAATCATCTTTTAATAATGATTGTCCTGCGATAATACCTTCGCGCGTCAATTCGTGACTATTTACCCACACTTGTTTTACAGTAGCGCCTCGATTTTCAAAAATATCTATAACATTTTGACTATCTTGAATTGAAACGATAGGGTCATTTTCACCCATAGATAATAATACTTCTACATTACTTAAGTCTTTATCATTTACTAAATCCACAGGGTATAATGGCGCATAAAGTAATGCTTTATTAAATGTAATATCTGGATGCAGTATCATACTAACCGCAATATTTGAACCATTTGAAAAACCTACAGGTACAGCATTAGTCAAATCGAAATGGTATGTTTCTGCCGCTTCTTTTAAAAATTGAATTAATCTGTCTGTTCTATAGTTTAAATCTTCCACGTCATATTGCCCTTCGCCATGACGTTTGAAGAAACGGTTCATTCCATTTTCTGAAATTTCTCCTCTTACACTCAATATATTATATTTAGGATTAAGCGCTTGTGCTAAAGGCAATAAATCATTTTCGTCACCACCAGTTCCATGTAATAAAATAAAGGTTGGTGCGTTTGGCTGGCCTTCTCTAAAAATATGTTCCATACTCTTCATCTCCTTTAAGTGTTTTTTAATTATATACGTATCGGTGGTAATAAACGTAATAGTTCATCTTCTCTTTCTTCGTATTGAGGGGGCATTATCAAGCGTGTACCTAAATCTTCGAAACGTTCATCGATTGTAAAGCCTGGCCCTTCAGTGGCAAATTCAAAAATAATGTCACCACGTTCTTTCATGTAGACTGCATTAAAATAATGACGATCTTTGACTTCAGTTACATGGTAACCTCTATCTAACATTTTCGTTTGCCATGCTTTATGAACATGGTTATTTGGCACTGACCATGCGATATGATGGACCACACCTACGCCCCAACGAACATGTTCATTTGGTACATCTTTTTTTACCATAACGTGATGTTGCCAATCGCCTACTGTTTTCAAATGGATATACATATCATTTTCATTTACACATGCTAAGCCCATTTCTTCAGTTAACGTTTGAACTGTTTGATATGGATTATTAGACAACATAGTAACACCATAAAAACCAACAATATCTATGCTATGCTTATCTAAAGCTTCCTTGTCATCTTCAACAAGCGCCAAAGGCAACTCATGTGCATCTACAAATTCAAGCGTATCTTTTCCAAATAATTGTGTTCTTACTGTCTCAATTTCGTGTACCTTTAGATGTGTTTCCCATTGCTTTAATGAACCCCGGGGCACCCTAAATGCAATATGTTGCACTTGTCCCGCGCCAGTACGGCCTTTATAATGATTGGGCCAGTTAAAAAATGTCAATATCGTGCCATTGTCAACGCCACCATTTGAAAAGTATAAATGGTATGTTGATGGGTCATCAAAATTCACTGTTTTCTTTATTAATTTTAAATTGAGAATATCTCGATAAAATTGAATATTTTCTTCTGGATTACCTACAATTGCTGAAATATGATGAATGTGATGAATAGGATCCATCTCCACCCCTCCTAGTTTATTATTAAAAAAACAATCCAAAAAATTTAGTGTGATCGTTTCGTATCAAAAGGACGTACTTCCGATTCTATATAATCACGTTTTTTCTCTAAAAATGGTGGCAATGCAAGACTCTCACCTAATGTTTCATAGGGTTCATCTCCCATAAACCCTGGTCCATCTGTAGATACTTCAACTAATATATGACCAATACGGGCATACAATGCTTCAAAATAAAATCTATCTACTAAACCTGAATTTCCGATGCCATATTGTTCATATTTTTCTAACCATTTTGAAATAGCTTCATGGTCTTCTAATCTGAATGAAACATGATGCACTTCGCCGTAACCTTGTCTAGCTTCAGGGGCTGTCGTGTCTTTTCTTAAAAATACTTGACCGCCATTGCCACCTTCACCAACTTCTAATACTGCAACATCTTCCTCTTCAATAATTGTTCTCATACCAAATATTTCTTCCAAGATTTTTTTGAAATCTTCAAAGTAGCTTACAGTGATTTCAATAGGTCCCAAACCATAAATTGCTTTATCAGTAGGTACTGGCCCTTTTTTCCATGGTTGTCCTGGTGCTACGCCTTTATTATTTTCATCAGAAATTAATTGATAACTTTGTCCATCAGGCTCTTCAAATGGCAACACTTTTTTACCAAATAGCGCTTGTATGCCTTCATGTTTAACCCCATACTCATTAAATCGTGCTTCATAATACGCTAACGCTGCATCATCAGGTACGCGGAAGGAAGGACGCGTAATTGAATTTGTTCCAGAATGACCTTTAGGAACGTGAGGGAAATCAAAAAATGTCATATCTGTACCAGGTGAGCCGACATCATCTGCAAAAAATGTATGATAGGTATAAATGTCATCTTGATTTACTGTTTTTTTCACAAGTCTCATACCTAATACTTCAGTAAAAAATTTATAATTTCGTTCAGCATCATCTGTCATTGCTGTTACGTGGTGTATACCTAATAATTGATTATTTGTCATAATAAAACTCCTCTTTTTATATTTATCTCGATTTCGAAGTAATTTTAAATAAAATTTTTAAGTGCTAAGCCTAAATCATAGGTTGTGCACTTAATTTTTTCAAAACGTGCTGTAATGTTGTTAATTCTTCATCTGACAAAATTGAAAAAGTTGATTCTAATGTTGCAGCATGCTTAGGAAATATCTCATTCATCAATGTACAACCTGCTTCAGTGAGCGAAGCATTAGTCACTCGTTTGTCTTGTACATTTCGTATTCTTATTACATACCCTTTTGTCTCTAATTTATCTACAACATATGTGATACTACTACTCGCAATTAATACTCTATCACCAATACGTTGTATCGGTTGATCGCCTTTATTGTACAGTAACTCTAATACCGCGAACTCTGTCACATTTAGTCCATAACGTTGAATGTCATTCCTAACTATTTGTTCCAAATGATCGATAGTTCGGTTCAAACCAACAAATGTATTTAACGACGCTTTAGTTCGATTCATCACATCACCAACTTTCAATTTATTTCGATTTCGAGATAAATTATAATACTGTTTTTTAAACAAGTCAACACATTGAGTATAAAAATTATACTGTCATTTAAAAGTTATACAAAAATAAACTTACATTTGCTTATTTATTCAGTTTCTACCATTCAAATTAGTGGTATATATCATAATGTGGAGGTGTCATAATGAATCAATTATTTATAAACAATGAATTTGTAGAAAGCAAATCTACTGACACAATGGACGTCATTAACCCTGCAACTGAAGAAAAGATAGGCACAATTACTTTCGCAACAGAATCTGAAGTTAACTCAGCTGTAGAAAAGTCAAAACATGCACAATTAGAGTGGGAAAAAGTGCCTCAACCAACACGAGCAGACCATGTAAAAATGTTAATCCCTTTATTAGAAGAACATAAAGATGAAATTGCAAAATTGTATGTTCAAGAACAAGGAAAAACACTTGCTTCGGCAAAAGGTGAAATAGATAAATCTATACATTTTATAGATTATATGACAAGCCAAAGTATGAATAATAAAGGCGAAGTCTTGCAAAACAGCCGTGAAAACGAAACGATTTTGTTAACTAAAAAACCAATTGGTGTAACAGCAGGTATTGTGCCTTGGAATGCGCCCATAATGGTGTTAATGAGAAAAGTGATCCCTGCTATTGTAACTGGTTGTTCTGTAGTTATTAAACCTAGTGAAGAAACCTCACTTGTCACGCTAAAAATTGCTGAACTATTTCGTCAATCTACTATACCTGCAGGACTTATTCAAATCCTTCCAGGTAAAGGAGAAGCGCTAGGTACGCAATTAGCTGAACACCCAGATATACAACTCATTTCAATCACGGGTAGCATGCGCGCAGGTAAATCAGTTTTTGCTAAGAGTGCAAATACAGTTAAAAAGGTAAATCTTGAACTTGGAGGTAATGCACCTGTATTAGTCACCTCAAATGCGAATTTAGATAAAGCAGTTGATTATATCGTTACAGCAAGAATTAATAATGCCGGACAGGTATGCACTTGTCCTGAACGCATTTTTGTACACAAAGCTATTCATTCAACATTTATCAATAAGTTAAAAGAAAAAATGCAGAGTTTAACTGTAGGAGATCCATTTGATAATAAAACAGACTATGGTGCGCTTATTAATCAAAAACAATTAAATAATGTGGATGAAAAAGTTCAAAATGCAGTTAACAATGGGGCTCAATTAATTACAGGTGGCCACATCATCGATCGTCCTGGCTATTTTTATGAACCTACCATTTTAGATCAAGTAGATCCAGAAGATAGCGCGTTTAAAGAAGAAATTTTCGGACCTGTGTTGCCAATTGTGCAATATAACAACTTTGACGAAGCCATCGAACAAGCAAACAACACAAATGCTGGTTTATCATCTTATATCTTTTCAGAAGATTTAAAAGAAATTATGACAGCAACCGAATCGCTTAAATTTGGTGAAGTTTATGCCAATTGCGAAGCAGAAGAAGTTGTAAACGGATATCACGCTGGTTGGAGAGAATCAGGTTTAGGTGGCGCTGACGGTGTACGCGGGCTAGAAGAATATTATAACACTACTGTTTCATATATTAGATATGATTAAGATAATTAGATATTAAGAAATGCCTCAACATTATGATTTAAAGTATCAAACTAATGTTGAGGCATTATTATTATATAACTAAATCTGTACTACTCGTTAAGTGCTTTATCTAAAGATTTCATATTTTCTTTCATCAATGATTGATAAGTGATTTCGTCATCACTTACTTCTTCTTTTGATAAAGTAGCCATATTGTGAAATTTTAGCGGTGTAGTATTGGACTCTTTTTGAATCACATCTGTTACTTTGGATGTGATATTTTGTTCATATAATACATAAGGTTGTTTTGTTTTATTCATATTTCGAACAATATTCATTAACTCCCGTTGGCTAGGTTCTTCATTATTCATGCCACTGACACCCTGCTGTTTAAAATGATAGCGATTAGCTAAATAACCTATAGAATCATGAGATATAATAACTGTGTCACGTTTAGGATGCTGTGTTATCTTTTTCATCTTATTATCAATTTGATTGATATCTTTTATCAATCGTTTATAATTCTGCATATAATAAGATTGATGTTTAGGATCTTTCTCTACCAAGTCATCTTTAATTGCTTTAACAAACTTTTTATTTAATACAGGGTCAAGCCAT
This sequence comes from Staphylococcus sp. GDY8P131P, assembly GCF_017891975.1. NCBI lineage: Bacteria > Bacillati > Bacillota > Bacilli > Caryophanales > Staphylococcaceae > Staphylococcus > Staphylococcus sp. GDY8P131P. The sequence continues at coordinate 34,948 of NZ_JAESKF010000020.1, read as the reverse complement.
ACGTGTGGATCTTGTCCTTCATGATTGTGACCTTCATGGCTATCATGGCCATCATGTTCTGTATGCGTTTCGTGCTCATGCTCGTGGTCGTGCTCATGTCCGTGTTCGTGACTAGCAATTAAATCACCATGATTAAGATCTTGCGCAACTGGTAACTTCAAACGATCATTATTAATTGAAGTTGCAACTTTTTTAGCAACTGGGTCCATTTCTTCATTTGAATAGATAAATAAATCACTTTTAGCAATATTAATCATTTCTTTTTGCGTAGGTTCAAAAGAATGCATGTCTGCTCCAGGTGGATAAATTGAATTGACATCTACGTATTTACCACCTATTTGCTCAGTAAAACTTTGAAATGCAAATGCCGTTGTATATATTTTAAGTTTATTGTTAGAACTGACGTCTTTTTTCTCAGTATTTATATTTCCGCAAGCACTCAACAATACGATAAATATACAAGTCAGTATAAATAATACTCTTTTTTTCAAAAAACGCCCCTCCAAATCGAAATTATTCCGTTAAAACTATAAACTTATTTTCTTAATTTTTCAATGGTTTTTACTTATTCTATAATAATTCTTAGCTAATTTTTCCCATAAATATAGATTAATTCCTATTATGAGTTTAACTTTAGCTTAAATGTGATATTAAATAAGTATGAAGTTAATCTACAAGGAGTGATTTAAATGGCGGAAATTAAACAAGGTACAAATAAATTTTATGTAGGCGATAATGAAAATAACCCTCAAGCTGAAATTACTTTTCAAAAACAAGGTGATAACCAAATCAATATTGATCATACAGGCGTACCAGACGAACTTGGCGGCCAAGGTTTAGGTTCACAACTTGTAAAATCCGTAGTTGATTACGCTCGCGATAATAATTTAAAAGTTACTGCAACATGCCCTTTTGCTAAATCTGTGATTGAGAAAAATGCAGAATATCAAGATGTGTACTCAGGTTAGTTTTTTACAAACTAAATTCAAATATAAGAAACGGGACAGAAATAAAATTTTAATTTCTGTCCCGTTTTTTAACCATTTTGCAATAAATACATATTACGATAAATACCATTTTGCTGAATTAATGTTTCATGTGTACCTTGTTCTACAATCCTACCATGATTCAACACCAATATCTTATCTGCATCTTGAATCGTAGAAAGTCTATGTGCGATGGCTAAAGTGGTTCTTCCTTGTCTCATCGTGTCTAGAGACTGTTGAATTTGTTCTTCCGTTTCGGAATCAATATTAGCTGTTGCTTCATCTAATATTAATATTCGAGGATTTGTAGCAATCGTTCTCGCAAATGCTAATAATTGGCGTTCACCACTTGAAAAAGCACTCCCTTTTTCAATCACTTTATGTTGATACTGACCTGGCAGTTTTTCAATAAAATGATTAGCGTGCACAAATTCTGCAGCAGCTTTGACTTGTTCAAATGTCATCGTCGGGTGGTACAGTTTAATATTTGATTCCACAGTACCATAAAATACAAAAGCATCTTGCAACACTAATCCTATTTTCTGCTTTAATTCTTCTTTTGGTATTGTTTTAATTGAGTAGCCATCTATTTCGATAGCGCCACGGTTAAATTCATAAAAACGCATAAACAAATTGATGATTGAACTCTTTCCAGATCCTGTGTGACCAACAAGTGCAACCATTTCACCAGGGTTAACAGTAAAATTGATATTTTTTAATACATCTGTCTCACCGTCATAACTGAAACTAACATTTTTAAACTCAATCTTCCCTTCTTGGATGCCATGGTTTAATATTGGATGCTGTTTAGGTTCATAAGTACGGTCGTCAATCAATGTAAATACTCTACTCGCTGACACCAATGCCTGTTGTAAAATATTTAAATTCTGACTTACTTGATTAATCGGTTCAAAAAAACGTTCCATATATTGTACAAAGGCAAACACGACGCCTGCAGTAATTCCTGTGGTAAAGCTAATTATTCCAAAATACCCCAAAATCATAACTGTCGCAAATACAGAAATCGCGCTAATTGCTGGTCTCAATAATAGGCTATCGAGTTTTACTGTTTTCAACATATATTGGTAATGTTCATCATTAATATCATTAAACTCTTTATTTAATCGTTTTTCTTGATTAAATGCTTGGATTATCTTCATACCTTCTATAGATTCTGCTAATTTTGTATTTAAATCTGACAATCTTTGTCTTGATTTTGCAAATAAAACAGCTGAATATTTACGATAAATTGCTAGCATTATAATGATAATGGGCAGAAAAACCAAAGCGATTAAAGCCAATTTCACATCCAAAATAAACATCATAATATAGCTTGATATCATCATAAAAAATGCTATTACAAATGTTGAAAACACGCCTACAATCATATCTACAATGGTCTCTGTATCATTAGTCAATCTAGAAACAATACTACCTCCAGGCACTTTATCAAAATAGCTCATTCCTAATTTCCCTAATTTATTAAAGGCGTCGATTCTTAACTGTTGAATGACTTTAAAGGCAAGATATTGAAAAAGATATTGACTTAAATACATTGTTAAAGCACCAATAACCTGAATACTAATAAAAATAACGACAAGCCAAATCATCGATTGTTGAGGAAAATGGCGCGGCGTAAGATAATCATCAATAAATATTTTTACCATATAAGGTGTTAGCATACTTGCAATTGTTGATAAAGTTAATGTAAAGAATGCTAAAGCAATAATGCCTTTATAAGGGACTGTATATTTGAATAATCTAACTAAAACTTGAGCTTGATCTTTTGCAGTTAAGTTAACATTTTCAGTCATTTGCATCGTCCCCTTTCGCAAGGTCATCTAAATTACGAGTGAGTTGTTGTTGTAATGCTTGAGCTCGATACGTTTCATAATACCAACCTTTTTGATTCATTAATGCTGTATGTGTCCCACTTTCAACAACCGTGCCACCTTCCATTACAATAATTTCATCAGCGTGTTTCACCGCACTCATACGATGAGCCGTTATGATATTGGTTTTACCTTTCCTCAATTTTTCTAAGTTACCCAATATCACTTCTTCAGTTTGCGCATCTACCGCGGAAAGAGAGTCATCTAAAATTAACACCTCTGGGCCAATTAATAACGCTCTAGCAATCGAAATACGCTGTTTTTGACCTCCTGATAAGGAAACACCACGCTCACCTACTACCGTTTGGTATTGGTTCGGAAAAGATAGAATATCATCATGGATATGACTGGCTCTACTAGCTTCAAAAATACTATTATCATCGATTTCCTCATTACTAAAAGCAATATTGTTTCGAATCGTAGTTGAAAATAAAAAGTGTTCCTGTGGCACATAGCCGAACTGTGCGCGTAAATTTTTCACATTATAATCTCGTATTGGATAACCGCCATACTTAATTTCATTAGCTTCTGCTGTATCAAATTCTCTAAGTAGCAATCGGATTAATGTACTTTTTCCTGAACCAGTACGACCTACAATACCTACAGTTGAACCTTGTTTAACTTCAAAATGAACATCATGAATGCCATCTTCTTTATTACCCGGGAAATGGAATTTTTTGATATGAAATTCAATATTTCCTACAGGGCTTGCATCTATTTTAAAATGTGTATCTATACCATTTGGCGTATTACCTATTTCTTCGATCCGTTCATAAGATGCTTTAGCTCTTTGGACAATATTAAAAAACAAACCTAAAGCTAATAAAGGCCAAACCAACATACCTAAATATGTTGTAAAAGTAATGAGTTGACCTAACGTGATATCATGATTAAATACTAATTTCGCTCCAAAGACGATGGATAAAAAGTAACTAATTCCTATTACCAATGTAATTGTGGGGTCAAATAATGCATCAATTTTTGAAACTTTTAAATTTTTTACTACAACATCATCGCTTAAATTTTTAAAGTCCTTTTGATCACTTGTTTCGTAACCAAACGTTTTAGTTACTTTGATACCTGCAACACTTTCTTGTGTCTTATCATTTAATCTACTAAACGCCGCTTGTGCTTTTTTAAAGCCTTTGCTTAGTAGTGAACCATAATAACTTGTTAACAAAACCATAAAAGGCAATGGTATCATTGCAATCAATGTCAATTGCCAACTCACTGTCGCAGCCATTGTAATCACAACTGTTCCACCAGTTATTAAAGCATCTGCGATCATTAAAATACCTGCCCCTGCAGCATTTTGAACTGCCCTTATGTCATTCGTTGCATGTGCCATTAAATCGCCAGTCCTTCTATTTTGAAAAAAAATAGCACTCATATTTGTATATTTCTTATATAAAGAAGTTCTTAATATCTGCCCCAATTTTTGACTTGTGCCAAAAATTGATAATCTCCATACATACCTTAAAATATAAGTGAAAATAGCAACAAATACTAAAATGACAAGGTAAACAGCTAATACTTTAGGCGTTAATTTGTTCGTTGTCATCTGATCAATGGTTTTACCAATAATTTGAGGTGGTACAATTTCAATTAAAGCAATTAATAACAAAGTGATAAGTCCTAAAATGTATTTATTCTTATGTTGTTTAAAAAACCATCCCAACTTCCAAAACACCTGCATGCGCTCACCCCCAAAATTAATCCAATTGCTTATGCACACATCTTACCACAAGTTATTAAATGTAAATATACAAGTGTTTTTGCCCTTTTATAAAATTTAATCTTCCTCTGAGACAGACAAATTGACTCGGTATAATTTTTATATTAACTTATATTTATAAAGCATAAGTTAATATAAAGGAGCAAGATGATGACTTTTCACGATAAATCTGCAATACAAGTAACGAACGTTACACTAAATGTTAAAAATTTAACAGATATGGTTGATTTTTATACACATATTCTAGGCTTAACAGTTATGTCCAAAAATGAAAATACTGCGACTTTACAAGTTGGACTGAACGGTCATACAATGACATTATTCGAGATTCAAGACGGACGTCAGCCTTCTATCAGAGAAGCAGGACTGTTTCATATTGCATTACTATTACCTGAAAGAAAAGATTTAGCAGACTTTCTTTTTCACGTTTCTCAATTAAACATTCCAGTAGGTGGCGGAGATCACCTTGTAAGTGAAGCTTTATACCTTAATGATCCTGAAGGAAATGGTATCGAAGTTTATTACGATAGATCTGAAAATGAGTGGTTATGGAAAGACAATAAAGTAAAAATGGATACACTACAAGTAGACATTAATAATTTGCTTAAACAAAGAACAGAAATAGGTTGGAAAAAAATGCCATCTAACGCTAAAATTGGACATTTACATTTAAAAACTTCTGATTTAGAAATAGCTCAACGTTTTTATATTAACCAATTAGAACTCACACATATTTCCAATTTTCCCCAAGCTCTGTTTATGTCTACCAAAAATTACCATCACCACATTGCAGTAAATACTTGGCAAGCTAATATGCCTCGAGTTAAAAACGGTAAAAGTTATGGGCTGGCTCATATTGATATTTATAAACCTCATATCAACACTGTACGTATGTTTACAATTGATGGATTAGCTATTACAGTGCACAATCATACAGAATTAGTAGCTGATAAGACATAAGTAAAAAGCTTGGAACAATGAAAAACAATTCATTGTTCCAAGCTTTATATTATTCAACCCATTCTACTACGTGAGATTGAGGTTGACGCACTTTTTCTTTTGAATCACTTTCTCTATAACCAAATGCAACCATAACAGATGGTGCAAAATGCGCTGCATCCATAATATTTTCCTCGATTAAGAATTGTGTAACTGCATCTAAATCAAAACCTTCTATAGGGCAAGAATCAATATTCAATAATGCGGCACTTGTCATCATGTTTCCTAACGCAATATAAGTTTGCTTTTTCGCCCATTCTAATAATGTATACTCACTATCATTTATATGAAAATTTGTTTGGAAATTATCAAATTTCACTTCTGTTGCAGGTATGCTTTCTTCACTATATTGTTTGATTTCACGGATCATATGTTGTACGAATGGCGATTTAGAAGTTACATTTTTACGAGCCAATATAATTACAAAATAACTTGCAGTATCTAATTGCCCTTGTGCCCCCCAACTAATTTCTTTTAATTTATTTCTAATTTCGCGATTTTGTATTACCACAAATTTCCACGGTTCTAAACCTAACGAACTTGGAGACAATCTGCCCGCTTCCAGTATAGTATTAAAATCACTTTCACTCACTTTTTTATTTGAATCAAAGCGCTTCGTTGCATGTCTAAAATTAAACGCGTTGATGATTGTTTGTTGCATATCATTCATTTCTTGTTTGCCATCCTTTCGAATTATATATTATACCTTTTAGTATAGGATAATTTATAATCCTGATTAAAATAATATGTTTATAGTCTATACTAAATGTGAGCGAAAAACTTAATTATTAATTTTAAGTACTTCATCTTCAATAACAGATAAAACGCCTTGTTTATTATTTGAAGGCGCTACATAATTTGCGGCTTCGAATAATGAGGCATCCTCACAGTTTTCCATCACATAACTATAATGTGCTAATTGCAACATATCTAAATCATTATTTGCATCTCCAAATGCCATTAATTCATTTTTAGTTAAATCCCATTTATTTAATAATCTTTCTAATGCACTTCCTTTAGTCATACCAGGTATAATAAGATCGATACTATCACGACCACTGGACACTAATGCTAAATCTTTTGAAAAGTAATTTTTTAAATCTTCATCGAGTGTAGGGTGTGTACCTCTATTAATATTTAAAGCAATTTTTACATATTCATCTTTAGGTAAATTTTGAAATGACTCAATTTCTTTCAATTGGCGATAATAAAAATGCGCCTCTTTTTTAAATGATTCTCGGTTGTCTTTTAATATGTAAGCACTATCCAAACCACACACAATGATCTCTTTAATACCACGATCTATATTTAAATAGTTAACGACACTTTGGTAAAAATCTCTTTCAAAAGCTTGATAATCATATAACGTATTTCCTTCATAAATAACAGCTCCATTTTCAGCAACAAAAAACATGTTTCTATCACCAAAAATAGATTTCAATTTAGCATATTGATTACCACTGGCTGCTATAAATTTAATATGCTCGTTTTCTAATTGTTGAAAAATACGATTAAACCTTTGTTCATCGTATTGTTTGCTTGAATCTAAAAAAGTGCCGTCCATATCTACTGCAATTGCTTTTATCATATGCTTATTCCCCTCGAATCTTATGTTATATTTGTAACCTATTATATCTACAATAATCGCTGAATCAAAGTAAATAAATCGCCCATATACATTGATTTGTACTTCATTTATATCAAAAACTGAATAAAAAACAGAGCAGGATAGAAAACTTTTCTTACAAGATTTCGTAGCCCTGCTCTGTCAAGTATGACAACAAGTCACATTATCGCAATTTTTCAATCATTCATCACTAACATGCTAAACCTAACTAAACTATCGATGTATATTTCCTATTACTGAATCAATCCTTTAAAATATATGCAGAAATGATAGCTTGATTTAATTTAAATGTCTACAATTCATATAAAACTATAATATATAATTGAAAACTGTTTTTAACTTAATTTTCCTTACTGTCTTCTTTAAAGTGTACGATAGAAATATAATTTGTTTCTTCTTTGATATCATAAATAGTTAAACCTGTAATGTCTTTTTTCTTTCCTGGTACGACAATACTTATAATATAAGCGAAAATAAATGCTACTAAAAATGAAATGATAGACACGTAGAATGGCGAATTGCCACCACCCATACCATTAAAGATATAGGCAAATATGATTCCAAATATTAATCCCATCAAAACACCAAACGTATTTGTACGACGTGTAAATATGCCTACTGCAAACACGCCTGCCAATGGTACACCTACTAATCCAGTAATAAGTAAGAATAAGTCCCAAAGATCATTAGAATCAGATGCAATTAAATAAATCGACATACCAAATCCAAACAGTCCTGCAAGTATAATTATCCATCTAGCAAACCCTACTTCACTTTTCTCATTTCCTTTTCCAAAAAATCTATGCTTAATATCGACAGAAATACAAGCTGAAATTGAATTTAAACTTGAAGAAATCGTTGACTGAGCAGCTGCAAAAATCGCCGCAATTAACAAACCTGCAACAAATGGTGGCATTTCAGTCAAAATAAAATATGGTACGACAGAAGATGTATTAAATCCTGTAGGCAAAGCAGTATTATGACTATAGAATGAATAAAGCATTGTTCCCATTCCATAGAATAATGGCGCTGATACTAAAGCTAAGACGCCATTTGTCCATAATGATTTTTTAGTCTCTGACATAGATTCAGATGCTTGATAACGTTGAACTACGTCTTGGCTTGCTGTATATTGGTGCAGGTTATTAAAAATATTCCCTAGAAAGATAATTGGGATTGCTGCTGCTGCAGTATTAAATTTCCAGTTATCCGTGCTAATAATCTTTTTATGCTCAAGCGCATCGCTCATAACAGTACCCATGCCGCCTTGAATGTTTATAACACCTAATATAATAATTGCTGCTGCGCCACCTAAAAGAATCACACCTTGAATAAAATCACTCCATACCACCCCTTCAAATCCACCAAGAAATGTGTACAATATACACAAAATGCCAACAAGACTCGCGACTACATATGGATTCATATCAGATACTGATGTAATAGCTAACGTAGGTAAATAGATGACAATTGCTACCCTACCGATATGAAATAAGACAAATAATAGCGAACCAATAACGCGAATACTAGGGCCAAAGCGAGCCTCTAAATATTCGTAAGCAGAAGTTACCTTCAATTTTTTGAAAAATGGTACATAAAAATAAATAAGTAATGGAATTATTGCTACAATCGCAATATTCCCCGCGATATACGACCAATCTGTTAAAAATGCCTTTTCAGGCGTCGACATAAATGTAATCGCGCTTAATGTTGTAGCGTAAATAGAGAAACCAACTGCCCAGGAAGGTAAACGGCCGCTAGCAGTAAAGAAACTATCTGTACTTTGACTTGCCCTTTTGGTAAAATATGCGCCTACTAACAGCATCACAACTAAATAACTAACAACTGCAACCCAGTTCCATATACCAAAACCAACTTGTTCCATTCATTTCAACCCCTTATACGGTAACCTATAAATTATACGTATTAATTAATGCTCCCAATTTTTCTCTATTATCTTCATCGAATGGTTTAAATGGTCGTTTTGGTACACCACCATCAATACCACGTGTAGCTAATATTTCTTTAAGTGTGGAATAAATGCCCATAGACAACACATTCTCGATAATGTCATTTGTATCATGTTGAATTTGATACGCTTCTTCAATCTCTCCATTTTTAGCTTTTTCAAAAATTTGTCTTGCACGTCTACCATTGACGTTATAAGTAGAACCAATTGCACCATCTACTCCAGAAATAGCTGCTTGTACTAGCATTTCATCAAATCCAGAAAGTATGAGCTTGTCTGGATAAGCTTTACGAATACGCTCTAGCAAAAAGAAGTTAGGTGCTGTGTATTTCACACCTACCACTTTTTCATGATTAAACAGCTCACCAAATTGGTCGATTGAAATGTTAACTCCAGTTAAATCTGGTATAGCATAAATAATTAAATTGTTTTGCGTGGCCTCAATTAATTCGAAATAATAGTCTTTAATTTCTTCAAATGAAAAAGGATAATAGAACGGTGTAACTGCTGAAATAGCGTCATATCCTAATTCAGTTGCATATTTACCAAGTTCTATCGCTTCATTTAAATCTAAAGAACCTACCTGTGCAATCATTTTCACATCATCGTTAACAGCTTCTTTAGCTACTTTAAAAACTTGTTTTTTTTGTTCTTTATTTAACAAGAAATTTTCGCCAGAGCTACCATTAACATAAAGCCCATCTAAGCCTTCAGTTTCAATCGCATTTTGCACAATTTGCACTAATCCCTTTTCTTTCACTTGTCCTTTTTCATCAAACGGTACTAATAACGCCGCATATAATCCTTTTAAATTCTCTTCCATTGATAACCCCTCCATCTATGTATTTAAGTTATTATTCCTAGGCATTTATATAACTATATAATGCAATAAAAAACATCTTTTATTTTTCTATTTACAGTTCAAATTGTAAACGCTATCATAAAATGTGACAATAGCTTTTTGAAAAAATACATCATTTATCAATAATATTTATGAAAATAATTTTCAAAATAATTCAGTATATTTGATAATCTGAGGAGGTTTCATAAATGAATCTATATAATATCGCTATTGATATTGGTGGTACAGAAATTAAGGCAGCTGTTTTCAATCAACAGCTAAAGTTCATAGATTACATAAAAATACAAACACCGAATAATGTCGACACATTTATTAAAGATACAGTTTACGAATTTGTAGCTATGTTTAAAGCAAAATATGGCATTGAACCACTCAATGTAGGTATTTCTAGTGCAGGGGTTGTAGATGAGCATAATGGTTTAGTTGAATATGCTGGGCCAACGATTCCAAACTACACGGGGACGAACTTCAAAACTATACTCAAGCCATTAAATGCTCAAGTACAGGTTTTTAATGATGTAAATGCAGCGTTATTAGGAGAACTTTCATTTCATGATTACGAAGCACAAAACATATTTTGTCTAACGCTTGGAACAGGCATTGGAGGTGCTTTTTATAATCAGTCGTCTCAACTCTATAATGGCGAACGAAATCGAGCCAATGAAATTGGGTATTTGCTTTATGATGCCCAAACAAAAAAGACCTTTGAACAACGCGCTTCAACATCTGCTTTGAAATCACTCATGATAGAAAAATCCTTTGCTTATAAAGATGATGTACCCAAATTATTTGAACTAGCAGATCAGCAAGATGCGCTCGCCTTATCTATACTCAATCAATGGAGTGATTCAATCGCGGAAGGGATTGCCCAAATACAAATCATTTATGATCCTGGATTAATTCTTATCGGAGGTGGCGTCTCTTCACAAGGTCAAAATTTGTTAAAGTATATTATTCCTAAAGTTGCGCTTTACTTACCTGTTCAATATGGTCATGCTTCAATACAAACTACACGAACACAAAACCACGCTTCTCTTTATGGCGCCGTTTCTAAATTTTAAAAAATAAAGCTAAGGCATCAACAGATGCCTTAGCTTTTATTTACGTTATGAATAATAACAGCTGTAAAAAAGTAAAACAGCTAAAATTATTACTATTTTTATTCGTTTAAAATGATTTTTTTAGTATGTTGATATACATGATGCATGTAGTCATCTTCCAATAATAAATAACTCACAATATCGATTAAAAATAATGTTGCAATTTGAGTATTTATAAATTGGGTATCTCGATTTCTCGATTGATCAGTAGTAATTAATACTAAATCTGCACATTCTGTTATTGGACTTCCTTCATAATTAGTGATGACGACAACATAGGCGCCGGCGTCATGTGCGACTTTAGCTGCAGCAATTAATTCGGTTGTTTCACCACTATTTGAAATAGCTACAAATGTATCCGATTGCGTTAAAAGAGAAGCAAATATTTTCATTTGATGTGCGTCGGTAGAAACGTTACCTTTCAACCCCATCCTCATCATGCGATAATAAAACTCTGTAGCTGATAATCCAGAACTACCTAAACCTGCATATATAATTTGCCGGCTTCGAATAATTTGATTAACAAAGCTTTGAATTTTTTCATCAGAAATAAACTCTCCTGTTTGTTGAATAATATTTTGATGATATTTATGAATACGCTGAATTAATGGACTATTTTCAATCACTCTTTCTGACATTTCTTGCTGCAAATTAAACTTCAAATCTTGAAAGTTTTCATAATTTAACTTATTGCTAAATCGCGTAATAGTTGCAGGCGAAGTACCAATCGCGTATGCCAATGAATTAATTGTTGAAAATGTGTCATCAAATTCGCTGTTTTTAATATATTCTACAATGTATTTATCTGTTTTAGTAAACAAATGATGATAACGCTGAACGCGATTCTCAAATTTCATCATATACACCCTTTCCATCCCCATATTAGCTATATTATAAATGAAAATGTTTTTCAGAACAATGAAATATATTGATTATTATTTTCTCGATGTTATATTAAAACTATAAATCAATTAACAAATTAAGCATTTTATAAAATCTACTAAAGTTACGGAGTGTATAATTATGTTACCACAAGGATTGATTGTCTCATGCCAAGCCTTGGAAGATGAACCGTTACATTCGTCTTTCATTATGTCTAAAATGGCTCTAGCTGCTTACGAAGGTGGCGCTGTTGGTATCAGAGCAAACTCTAAAGAAGACATCATCGCAATTAAAAAAGAAGTGAATTTACCTGTCATCGGCATAGTAAAAAGAAATTATGCTCATTCAGACGTTTTTATCACGGCTACTAGCAAAGAAGTTGATGAATTAATAGATAGTAACTGTGAGGTCATTGCTTTGGATGCTACAAAACAAAGACGCCCTCAAGAAACTTTACAAGAACTTGTTTCATATATCCGTCATAATGCGCCAAACGTAGAAATTATGGCGGATGTATCTACGCTTGAAGAAGCACAGTACGCTGATACATTAGGTTTTGATTACATAGGCACAACACTACGTGGCTACACTTCTTATACAAAAGGGCATATTCTATACGAAAACAATTTCCAATTTTTAAAAGACGTACTAACACACGTCAATGCGAAAGTCATTGCTGAAGGAAATGTCGTCACGCCTGAAATGTTTAAGCAAGTTACAAATTTAAATGTTCACTGTACAGTGGTTGGGGGTGCAATCACACGGCCTAAAGAAATTACTAAACGTTTTATTGAAGCAATCGAAAAATAAACATTAAAAGCCTGTATTCAAGCGCACCTAAAGTAGGTTGCTATTGGAACACAGGCTTTATCTTTTTATTATTAAAATTACACCGCTTCAGCAATAAATATCTTTCTATCTTCCCACTCCCCCGTTTGCTCATTATAATTATCGCAAGTAATTAATGTCAGTTGCTTCTTGTCCGTTGGTTGCTCATCCAATATTTCTACCGCATCTGGTTTTACGTCATAGATTTCTGTAATCTTATATTCTCGTTGTGCTTCTCCAACTTTAAAATAAATCTTGCTTCCCTTTTTGGCTTCAGGTAACCTAGAAAATTGGTAATCCGAATGTCCTACCATTGTATGACCAGCAATCGCTATATTTTGATCATCTAATGATTCATTCTCCTCTGCAAAACTCACGCCCCTATCTAATTGTTCGGGCGTGGCTGGTCCAGGATAAACAGGTGTTTTAATATCTGCATCTGGTACTGATAAATAACCTGCCATTTGAGTTTTATCTTTAGGTATTTCTACTTTTTTATTTTTATTTTCTTTAGAATGTTTATCATAATGTTCTATTTTATTTTCATTGTCTTTTTGTGCGAAGTAATCATCTATTTTCGGTTTTGCAAATAAATAAATTGCAAATAAAATGAGTGCCACGCCAACTAATGTGACAAGTTTGCTTACCCATTTATTCATATAAATATGACTCCTTTTTCTTTGTAAACATATTCAATATAAGTATAGCACAACTTTTTAATAAAAAAAGTTACTTTATAACAACTTCCCAAGTTTTGAAATTTCAGTATAGTGGTATGTATGATTATGAATTAATTTATACAAAAAGGAAGTGTTTGTATGTCCGTACTTTCAAGTGACGAACGTGTTAAAATTTTATCTGATATGATTGAAATTCAATCTGTAAATGAAAAAGAACTTGATGTTGCGCATTACTTAGAAAAACTATTTAATAAACACGGTATCCAAACCCAAATTGAACAACTAGAAGGTGAATCTACGCGAGCTAACTTAGTAGCTGAGATAGGTAATGGGAAACCAGTCATCGGCGTTTCAGGACACATGGATGTTGTCACAACAGGCGATGATAGTTTATGGAATTATGATCCGTTTAAACTGACAGAAGATGACCAAGGTAGATTACATGGTCGTGGTTCAGCAGATATGAAATCTGGACTAGCTGCATTAGCAATTAGTTTAATAGAAATTAAAGAAGCTGGTACATTAGAGCAAGGTACAATTCGATTTATGGCAACAGCTGGAGAAGAAATAACAAGTAATGGCGCAGCTTTACTACATAAGAAAGGCTACATGGATGATGTAGAAGCGCTATTAATTGCAGAACCTTCACAAGATGGTATTGTGTATACACATAAAGGGACAATGGATATACAAGTTGTATCCAAGGGTAAATCTTCACATAGCTCAATGCCTGAACTAGGCTATAATGCTATTAATCCTTTAGTAGATTTTATCCATTATTTAAACAATGAATATAGTAAAGTAGATATTAAGAGTGACTTATTAGGCACACCGACCATGAATTCTACAATTATAACTGGCGGAGATCAAGTCAACTCAATACCAGCTTATGCTGAATCATTGTTTAATATGCGTACAATTCCAGACTACGATAACAATAAATTCGAAAATTTATTTAACAGCATCAAAGATCGAGTAGAACAAGAAAGCAATGCTGATATCACTGTTAATCCTTATGTCAATCGTGATCCTGTATACACTAAAGGGGATAATGAATTCTTAAAATTAGCTAAATCTTTAGGCGATGAATACTTTGACCGAGATTTAGAAGTGACATCTTCTACTGCAACTACAGACGAATCATATTTAATGAAAGACAAAGACGACAACTTTTCATTTGTTATGTATGGCCCCGGCGAAACTGGGCAAGCACACCAAGTCGATGAATATGTTTATAAGCATACTTACCTTAAATTTATAGATTTATATAGTCAATTATTACCACAGTATTTAAATAATGCTAATTAATATGAATAGAAGCGTATAGATAATGATATCTTTTCTAACAAGTTTCCTAACCTCGCTTCTTGTAGGAATGGCTATAGGCTATCCTAGGATGAAACATTATTTATGTCCTAGAAAGATTATAAGAGGACGAGACGTTTATTAAATGTCTCGTCCTTTTTTCTATCAATTCGTCATACTATAGCTTAATTTTTTCTATTTTATTTCTAACCAATTAACTATTTCGTTTAAATTATTAACCGTTATTGTAGGTGTCTGTCCATTAAAATCGAAAAGCTCATTATGTCTATTGACCCAAACAGTATCAAAACCAAAATTACTTGCACCTGTAACGTCCCATGAATTAGAAGAAACAAACAAGATATCTTCTCTCTTCAAATGATAATATTTTAATATTAATGCGTAACTCGCTGGACTTGGTTTATATTGTTTAATTTCATTTACACTTATAACCGTGTTAATATAATCACCTAACTCAGAGTTATCAATCAATGGCATTAACATATTGTCATTTCCATTTGATAATATACCGACATCAATCTCTTTACTATTTAATAGTGATACCACTTGGGGAACTTCTTCAAAATATTCTAAATCTAAAAATGAATCAAATAATTGATTAACATCTTCCCTATTATATTGTATTTCATGGCTCTCCATTGTATAACGTAACGCTTCTTTTGTTAATTCATCAAATGGAATATAACGTTGCATAATTTGTTTTAAAAACATGTGATTTAATTGCGTTTTTCTCCATAATTTAGAAATTGATGTTGCTTGCGCATCATCAAACTGAACCATATCTTTCTTTAAAGAGGACATATCAAATAGTGTTCCATAGACATCAAAAATAATTGCTTTATACATAACGAACCTCCCTTTCTATTTACACACTTATATATTCATTAACACGTTTTAGTAAAATAAAACAATTTCTTCTTCAACAATTATTTATTCTAAAAAACTAAAGTTGCTTGATTTAACTATCCTTTATATTAATTTATTGTAAATTTTTCAAATATAGCATTAATACGCCTTAATTCGGTTATAAGAAAAGTAAGAGAGGAGGCAGTTTGTTATGAGAAAAACATTTCTATTTGATTTATTAAGTCTCTTTTTTATCGCAATTGGTTATATGTTAATCATTACGTTAATTCTATTTTCTTTTGACTTTTTAGAAATTCAAACAACTGGTTCAAGCTTTTTAGAAACCCTTAGTACAATAACTATATTTCAGTTTTTCAATCATGATATATTTAATGGGTTATTCACATTATTTTTAATTGTCTCTTTCTTATTGTTCTTGTATAAAACCATTGAACTCTATCAAAAAAATAAGTGAATGACTTCAAAAACTTTAAACCCCAAATTTGTCGCTCTATTTTATTTAAAATGCATCACATTTATTTCATTTTAGGTTTTTATGAATTTTATATTGTAACACTATATTATAAGTTATATAATATTCTAAGAGAATGTATTGTGCTTAAGTTTTGTAGTGCCATCTATCATCATAGTTATATTCCATTCCCATAATTAAACTTTATGCACCCATTTTCACTAATGGTATTGCACTACATTCTCAGCAAATGTGTAAAATTTTACTCATTTGAAAAGAGATCTAAAACCACTTTCAGGCAGTGGTTTTAGATCTTCTTATATGAACTATTTATTTGATTTTCCGTTTGGGTATACCATCACTTTTAATGAGCCACTCTTGTTCGTTCTCGCTCTTTCCATAGCCTCTTGCGCCTCTTCTAAATCGTATGAATCAGTGAACATGGTATTTAAGTCCGCAGTAGTAGATGATAACATTTCAATGCCCATAGGATAAGTATTAGCATATCTAAAAATGCCAACAACATTAATTTCATGATTAGCAATAAACGGTATGTTTAATTCGATATTTTCTTGTTGAGGTAACCCAACAATAGCTAAAGTACCGCCATTATTTAATGCTGCTAATGCGTTTTGTAACGCTGTAGGGTTACCGGCAGTTTCAAAGGCATAATCTACACCTTTGTTATTTGTTATTTCATTGATACGCGTAGCTACGTCCTCTTGTTTAATGTTTATAGCGTGTGTTGCACCAAGTGTTAGTGCTTCTTCTAATCTTATTTGTTCAAGGTCTGACACTATAATTTTTGTAGCACCAAACGCTTTAGCCGCTACAACAGCCATTAAACCTACTGGGCCCATACCCATAATTACTACTGTGGAACCTGGTTGAACATTTGCTCGTTTACATGCTTGAACTCCAACTGAAAATGGTTCATTTAATGTAGCTTCTTCAAAAGATAACTCATCCGGGATATGGAATAAGTAACCTTCGGGATGACTAATATATTGACTAAATGCCCCATCAATCGGTGGTGTAGCTAAAAATTCAACATCAGGGCATAAATTATATTTACCAGATTTGCAATACTCACATTCTCCACATGGTACACCCGGTTCAATAGCCACTCTATCTCCTTGCTTAAAATGTGTAACTTCAGATCCGACATCTGCGACTACACCAGCACATTCATGCCCTAAAATCAAAGGGTTTTCGACTACAAACTCGCCAACTCTACCGTGTTCATAATAGTGAACATCTGACCCACAAACACCTACTGCCATTACTTTCACTAAAACATCCGTTGGACCTATTTTAGGTACTTCAACTTCTTTAAGCTCCATATCAAAAGGTTTATTTAATATTGAAATATTCATCGTTTCTGGAATGTTATTATTCATTTCAAATTCCTCCTAAAGTTAATTAATATTTAATAAGTTTTGTGTTATTTCTTTTGTTTGCTTATATATCTTTCTATAAATTTCAAAATATTGATTATATAATTTATGATTATCTAAATTAGGCTTATAAGACGTTCCTATTTCTATAAATGTGTCAGTACAGTCTTCCATAGATTCAAACCATCCTAAACCGTAAGCCGCTAGCATAGCTGCTCCCATGCTTGGCCCTTCTTCGTATTTTAATGCAGTAACTTTAGCGTTAAAAATGTCAGCTTGCATTTGTAACCAGAAGCTATTCTTTGCGCCTCCACCTATTGAAATAATCTCATCAATCTGTCTACCACGTGCTCTCATATATACTATAGATTCATATAATGAATAAGTAATGCCTTCAATAGTGGCACGCGAAAAATCTTCCTCACTCGTGTTACTATTTATTCCAATAAAACTCCCTCTAATATATGCATCTCCGTGTGGCGTGCGCTCTCCTTGTAAATAGGGTGCAAACAATAAGCCATTTGCTCCAATGGCTGATTTTGTCGCTAAATTCAAAATTTCATCAAAAGACTTTTGCTTAAAAAATGTCTCTTTCAACCAATTCAAACTGTGTCCTGCACTTAAAGTAACGCCCATTGCATAAGACATGTTGGGCATAGCATGTTTAAAGAAATGAATATTATAGCCATAATCATCTTCATTACTCTGAGTACATGATAAAATCACTCCCGAAGTACCAATGCTGCACAACGTTTGCCCCTCATCGATCACGCCTGAGCCCAGTGCACCACACGCATTATCTGCGCCACCAGCAAAAACTGCAATATCTTCTGTTAAATTTAACTCTTTTTTTATATCTTCAGTAATATGTCCGACATAACTATGAGATTGTACAAGCGGTGGGTAAATGTCACCAAGCCCCAACTGATTACCAACTGCTCTATCCCAATCATTTGTATTCGGGTTAAGTAAAAGCGTACCTGCTGCATCACTATATTCCATAGATATATTTCCAGTTAATTTATAACGCACATAATCTTTAGGTAACAGAAATACCTTTAATTGTCGCCAATGCTTTGGTTCATTCTGTTTTAGCCATAAAAGCTTAGGCAACGTAAACCCTTCAAGTATTGGGTTTTTTAATAATGTGTTTCCAAACTTACTTTTTATTTCCTCACACTGTTTAGATGTTCGAGTGTCGTTCCATAAAATTGCATTTCTAATAGGCTGATAAGCATGATCTAAAGGAACTAAACCGTGCATTTGACCAGAAAATGAAAGACCACTAATTTGCTTATCATTCATTGTTTCTCGGTTAATTAAAATTTTAATGCCTTCTTTAACTGCAATCACCCAGTCTTCAGGGTCTTGTTCATTATAACCAGGGTAAGGCTGTATCAACGTTAAAGGAACGCTTGATTGATCAATGATATGCCCTTGCTTATTTGCAGCAATAATTTTTACTGAACTTGTACCTAAATCGATACCAAGCACAACATTTTCCATTTATATCTTACCTTTCTAATAGTTTTGAGTTTGGGTATTTAATGGCGTTATTTTACTATCATCAATGCCCGGTTGATGAACTTTGATATAATAAGTGATACCTGCGCCGACGAAATAACAAATTGCAAAGGCCCAGACTACGCCTACTTCATTGAATATCGGTAAAATAATAGTTGCAATTAAAGGTGCGATAAAATTACTTAATCCTGCAGCAAGATTATGTGAAGAAAGTGTAGCACCGATATGATTAGGTTCTAATGCAGTAAAAATAGCAAAAATTGGTACAAACGCTGACTGAGTAATACCAAATAAAACAGCACATAAAATTGCGATAGCAAATACATCGCCGCTGAGTATTGGTAAATAATAGAATAATAAGGTCGTTATTCCACAACCGATACAACCAAATATCATAACTTGGCGTTTCCATCCAATTTTATCAGCAATAACACCCCAAATGACATCACCTACAATACATGTGACATGCATCGTTCCCCATGTCCATAACCATTGTTGCATTGAAAAGCCTATAGTATCCGTAAATAACACAGGGAATATAATAACTAAACCAAATAAAGATAATTGATTTATAATTCTCACTATAAATACTTTAATAATATCTGGGTTTTTATATACGATACCTATATCTTTTAGAACTTTTGAATATCTTTGTTTTACCGATAACATTATATTTGGTTTCACATCATGTTTACCAACAACTATAAACGCTATTAAACCACCGACAAAAATCCATATTAATGACATCCATAATGTTCCATTAAATCCCATAAAAGGAATTGTAAAGCTAGGTAAGTAGGTACCAATAACACCCATGCCTACTGAAAACATTGCCCAAAACCATCCAATAGCTGTCGCTAATCTAGCTTTATCAGTGATATAAGTTACCCACACTAAAAATCCGTATAAGAATAATGGATAGCCTAATCCCCTAATACCATATAAAACAAGCATCATTGGCAGACTTTCCATTCCTAACCCAAACACTAAAAACAACACATGAAATATTAACCATATTATAGTGCCTAAAGCCATGATTTTTTTCGGTCCATAAACGTCAGATAAAACAGCGGCAAGCCATGATCCAACAACAACCATCACACCATAAACAGTAAATACTAAAGATGCTTGGCCACCTGAAAAACCTATATCAACAATATTCTTTGATAAAAACGCTTGTTCAATACCGTCTCCTGTCATAAAAATAAATATAGCAATAAGTGCTATAAAAATAATTCTTGGAATACCCATCCATGTTTTCATACTATTTTTAGAAATCGTCTCGTTATTCAAACTAATTCCCCCTTTATTTTAATAAGACTTATAAATCAGCTTAAACGTTTAAGTTTTGGCTATGAAACAAACGGGATGGAAAACAAAAACTTGATTTCTTAAGCCCGTATTTATAATAATGCGTGTTATTTCTGAATAACTAAGTAAGTATCACTTATAAGGTTCAGTCGCCAACTACAGGTAATAATATTGCAAGTATCTTCTTTTTAGTCAAAATGATTTATCTGAAACAAAAGAACAAGATTCGCGAATTAATAATTTTGTAGACAGTTCAACTGAAGCAACCGCTTTACCTTGAATAAGATTATGAATCATTTCCCCAGCGACACGCCCTATTTCTTTTGTTGGTTGTGAAATTACAGATAGTTTCGGCGTGTAAATTTCATTCCAATAACTATCATCAAAGCCAACAATGATAATATCTTCGGTTATTTTCTTTCCGCTTTCTTTTATAGCTTGTAAAGCACCCAACAACAATAAATGGTTCGTTGCTACTATAGCTCGAACGCCCTGATAAATCAGCGCTCTTGTTGCGTGGTAACCACTATCAATTTGCGCATCTGTACCTAATTGTTGATTACTATAATAAATAAGTTGTTGATCTATTGTAATGTTATTTTTAGCTAAAGCTAGTTCATACCCTCTTTTTCTTTCTGACGTTGTGCTAATATCGGGATTCGCTAGTAGCAAACCTATATTTTCAGACGTGCTATCAACTATCCTTTGTGTTGCATTAAAAGCTGCTTTTTCATTATCAACACTTATAGATGGTAATGCTTCTCCATATATTTTCCTATCTATAGTCAAGATAGGGGTTTGATGCCACTCTTTTTTTAGATTCAATCGAGATTTCACAGGAACTAAAATAATAGCGCTTACATTTTGACCTATAAAAGTTTCGATTAATGCTTGTTGTTTGAGTTCATTTTCTTCTGATGAAACGACAGCTACATGTAAATGATGTTTTTGACATTCGTTGTTTAATTCTGTCAGGATTTCTGTAAAAAAAGGATTTTGGTCAGGTACAATAAAAACAATCAGGTTAGATTGGCCCGTTTTTAAACTTCTTGCAAAATGGTTGGGTTCATAATTTAACTTTTCAATCGCGTCTAGCACTTTTTGTTTTGTCTTTATACCTAGTTCGGTACTTTTGTTATTTAATACATTTGAAACTGTTGCAATAGATACGTCAGCAACTTTTGCTACATCATGTAGCGTAGGTTTATTGTTTGCCATGACACTCACCTTAAACGTATAAGTAATAATTTGACTTATTTATGTCAACACGATTCATTGTAAATACTTATGTTAATTTTTGCAAGCGTTATCATAAAACTTTTTAATTTCATCTTAATTTTTATTAGTTTGTGACCAATTAACACTATTTTTAATTCATCAGGTCTTTTTATTAATCAAAATTAACTTTTTTCATTTTTTGTAAATTCTTAAAGTACGAATTATTAATTCAAACTATCACTATAATAATCTTCCCTTTTGACTCAACTATTTTTTCAGTGTCAATTGTACAATAACGTTAATAATTTAATGTGAGTCTCACATAATAAAGTAAAGGTGATATTTGTGATTAGTTCTCTGTCTATTAGGAATCATTATACAACTGAATTAGAGCGATGTATAAATGAGATTATTATTTTAATTCCTATAAATAAAGTATGCAAAATAAATTTAAATGGGGCCGTAATAACTATAAATAACGGATGTATTATTAACAATGCAGACTTATATCAATACATTGATGTTGAAAATCTTGTAGAACTCAAAATTCCATTACCTTTATTTGTAGAAAAAGATAAAACCATTGCTAACGCATTTTTTGACTTTAAACAAATTAAATATGCAGAGCAATTTAGAAATTTAGTATTGCAAAAATTACATGATAATATTCAAGATAAAGCTGTTATGAATATTTATATATCAAATATTATTGATTTTTTACTAAAAGAAGCAAGAGTTAATTTAAAACATCCATATTTGCCATACTTATATACAAAACACCCTTTAGTTCAACGCTTAACCCAATATGTACATAAACATATTGATGCGTCTTTATCTACAAAACAAGTTTCCAATGTTTTTTATATTTCACAGTCCTACATCTCCATATTATTTTCTAAAATATTAAATATGAATTTTAAGCAATATACAAGTTCACTTAAGATTGCATTATCATTACATGATTTACTAAAAGAAGAACAAAGCATTTACGATGTTGCAACGAAATATAGTTTTACAAATGTTAGTACATATTCTAAAAATTTTAAAACTTATGTCAATGTACCACCTAAACACTATATTTACCAGTTTAGAAAGAATCGTTTTAACGAACCTTATCAAGTTTCATTAAAAACGCCGAATTTATCTCAAACTATTACTGAATTACATCATCTTTCCCATCAACAATATATCTCATCTAACCGTATTATTTTAGATAAACTTAAATACAATGAAAAATTTAATATGATGCACACTTTTATAAAAATTGAAGATTGGCATATGCTGCTATCTTTCAATCAGTACGATCTCCAATATAAGATTAAAGCACTGATTCCAAATCCAAATTTAATAATTATTCATACTGGTTTCGATCATTTAAACAAACTAGAGTATCAAAAAGTATTTAATGTCCTAAAACGGTTAACTAATCAAGGTTATGATATAACATTGAAAGTTGATAATTCATCATTATCTCAGACTATTGATTATCAAATCATTAAAATACTGGATTCATTATCAACTGTTAATGATAGCCTCTCACACGTCAGTTTGCTCTTTGTCACTAATCAACATACACTATTACAAACTCAAAGCTTGATTCAAAAATTTAAGCACCAATTTCCGAGCATCGAGTGTGGCGTAAATATTGATCGTTTAATTGAAAATGGAGGCATTTTATCCAAACTTTCGCAACGCATGAGCGCCCTAAAAGCAGATTTTTATTTCATCGATATGGATTGGTTAACATTAGGTAACATCATTTCAACAAAATGGGTTAATTCAAAAAATGATTTTGATATACATCAAGTAGTCACATTGTTTTTAAGACGCATACATCCCACGTTGGCTAATAAAATTATATTAGGTTGTATAACTCATAAAACACTAAAGCATTATTATAATGACATGTCACCATCATCACATATTCTATTACTCCATTCTTTAATTGAATTTCAATCTTCCATCAAAGGCTTTGCTTTTCCATATTTTTCTGAAGATGATGATCAATTTATGTTTGTTAATCGTACTCATAGTACTATGCCGCTTGTACACATTTTAAGTCTGTTGAAACCATTTTTAAATCTGAATATAGTCAAATTTAAAAATGGCATTATAGGTAAATCAAAATATCATACGCATGTATTGTTATATAATCAACTTTTTTCTTCTACAGAAAAATCCTATTTAGTAGCAAATATTATGCATAACTTTATCAGTGACTTTCCTGTTTATACGCGTATTCTCAACCAAAACCATGGTATCATTTCTCATTTAATACCAAATAATCTTGATTTGAGTTATATTGACCCAAAAATACTAGAACAAATTAACAAATCAAATCATCCACTTTCTAAACTAAGCATGCATTGTCATCATGATCCGTTAACTATCAGAATGAATACATCAGAAATCCAATACATTATGTTCCCAAACGTTTAATCATACAAAATAGACAATAAAAAAACGAGATAGAAATCAAATAAAAAGTTATGATTTCTATCTCGCTTATATAACAATCACAAGCGTATGTTTTTAAACTTATTCAAAATGTTTATATTATATTAAAAAATGTTTGTAATTTCTCTATAGTATCGTTATTAATTTCATATTGTGCTTTAACTTTTCCATCTTCTAAATGTAAAATTTCATCTGTGCAAGACAGTAACATTTCGTAGTCGTGTGTGATAACTAACACTGTGTGCCCTTCATATGCCAGACGATTGATAATTTTACTCATCTCTCTCATATGGTGGCCGTCTAACCCACTTGAAGGTTCGTCGAAAACTAATATTTCTCGTTTAGTTTCAACTGCACTAGCTATTGCTAAGCGTTGTTTTTCTCCACCTGATAATGATAACGGATGTCTTTGTAAATGTTCCGAGATACTATAATTTCTAAGGCATCGTCTAATCATCTCATCATCTAATGTTGGGTTACTTAACTTCAACTCTTCTTCTACACTTTCAGCAAATAATTGATTGTTAACATCTTGAAATACCATATATACATTTGACAGTCTATGACGCGGTTTTAACGTTACTTGATTGTAATCCACTGTGCCTTTAAATTTTTTCTCAACCCCAGTTAAACCACGTGCTAATGTTGATTTTCCTGACCCGTTTCGACCAATAATTGTTGTTACCTTGCCTTTACTAATATGAACATCA
This sequence comes from Staphylococcus sp. GDY8P131P, assembly GCF_017891975.1. NCBI lineage: Bacteria > Bacillati > Bacillota > Bacilli > Caryophanales > Staphylococcaceae > Staphylococcus > Staphylococcus sp. GDY8P131P. The sequence goes on along the minus strand of NZ_JAESKF010000020.1, from coordinate 10,127 downwards.
TCTATATTTAACGCTAACGGCTGATTTCTTTTATATTTAAAATAAAAACGATGTAAATTCAAATATCCATTTCTACTATTGAGGCTAGATTTTGCCTTTAATTGACGCAAATGAATCATTCGTAAACCTAAATTGGTTAACTGTACATGTGATAAACGATTAAATTGCTGATTATTATATATTTTCTTTATTGATCCATACGACATAACAATAAAGCGATCTACAATTTCAGTTAAATAATGTAAACGGTGCTCTGCAATTACAATGGTTTTTCCCTCAGATTTCCAAATTTTAAGCATTTGTTTTAACTTTAAAATTGTATTAAAATCCAGGTTTGAAGATGGTTCATCTAAGATAATCAGTTTGTGTCCATATACTTGAATCGCACTACAAGCAAGCAATTGTTTTTCTCCACCTGACAAATTAAATATATCTCTGTTTAAAAGATGTTCTAAATTAAATTGCTTTACGCTTTGATTAATACGTTGTTTAATTTCATTAGCTGGGGTGCCATAATTCTCCAGTTCAAATGCTAACTCACTCGTTGTATTCAAACAAAAAAATTGAGATCTTGGGTTTTGAAAAACAGAACCGCTTTGTTGCGTTAATTCATATACCTCTTGAAGTTGTATATCCTTATCATTCATTAAAATTTGGCCGTCAATTTCTCCATTATAAAAATGAGGTATAATACCATTAAGCATCCTTGTTACAGTCGTCTTTCCACACCCTGAAGCACCAGTTAAACAAATAACCTCTCCATCATCTATAGTAAGGTTAATATCGTTCAAAATATTTTGTTCGTTTGCTTCGTATCTAAAAGATACATCTTTAAATTGAATCATATTCTACCCTCACACTACATAATAAAAAATACAAAGTAACAGTGTTATCATCAAAAACAACCAATCTAACCAGCGTATGTTAAGTGAAATAATGGATGTACGCTGATGTGTTAAATTTAAGCCTCGTGTTATTGAAGCAATCGTTAATTCATTACCAATTTTCACGACACTGTTTAACAATGGAACCACGCGGTATTCAACGTATTGAATAGGTTTTATAAAAGCAAATTTCAATGATATGCCTCTCATTTTCATAGCGTCTTTGATGGAAATTGACTCCTCTTTGATTGTTGGTAAAAATCTAAACATGACTGCAATGGGTATAGTCACCTTTCTAGATAATTTTAACCGTTCCAAGCCTACTATTAAGACTTCAATTTGTGTAGTTTTAAAAATATAATATCCCATTGCTAAAGACGGTAAAAACCGTGTAACAATACCCGAAGGTACAAAAATTAATAAAGTTGCAACTTGATTGTGATCAATAATTACAAAAGCCTCTCCATACCAAGCTAAGATGGTTAAACACAAGATAATTAACCCTACTGTATATTGTTTTATACATATTAGTAGTAATGGTGGTATGAACATTAATAGTAATCTTATATAAACTTCGATACCTGTTACTCCACCTGTTAAGGCAACAAGAGAAATCATCAGTATGAGGCCAATTTTAATTCTAGGATCTAAGTTAAATAAATGGTCTTGTCGGATTATGTGATTATACATATTAAATCATACCTGTACGTTTGAAATGTTTTTTTAAAATCATTTTTGCGATATAAGCTCCAATCACTGCACCGATAACCGTGGTAATAATAATAACGGGTATCATTTCAACTGAAAACAAACCAGCAACAGTCGTCTCATATTCAACACCATATTTTTCTTGAATAAAAGATAAATATGAAGTTCTCATAAAGTAAAATGGTATAAAAGTACCAATTGGCCAAAATGAAAAGATAATATAGCCTAAACAATTTTGTTTCCAATTCTTATAATGTCCCCAAGCCATTATGCCATCTGAAATCAGTATAACGGGGACACTAAACACTAAAGCTATCCAAGGATGGCCCATAATAGCTAATATCAAACTAACTATAATACCACATATAGATAATGCACCAAACTTTTGAACTTTTGAAATAAGCAACATGATAGGTATACCACCTACTAAACCAACCATTGCAGGAAGCAACAACATGAAGATGGGTATAATGCCTAATATGCCTGGAGGTGCTATAAAAATGAAATATATTGCCGTAAAGAGTCCAATATTTATTAAATCCTTAACTTCTAACTTACTATTTTCCATCAGAAACTCCCTCTTTACATCATTCACTAAATATTATTAATACGCGTAAACGTAACTAATTTGCTAAACTATTACACATTAAAGATACTATAATTGAAAATCATTATCAATTACAGCGAACTAATCTCTCACCTAAATGCTATTTATATAAAAAGAGATTAGGTTAAAAAGTTACGTGAGCCATGGCTTATGCATAAGTGTCACTAACTTAATAAATTAAATTGAGACTTAGAGCTTTAAAAGTATAATACAAGCTTACTTTTATTCAGACATCTATCTCTAATTTCAAAAATAATCATGATTTCGTTTTTGTATCGTAAACGAATCATGCTCTTTATTATTATAAACGAAAAATCCCTTAAAAACTAACTATCCATTTCAGTTTACAAAAGTCATCCTAGCGCTTAATTTTGCATTAAATAAAATAACTACAAACGTAAATTGAACACACTTTCTATTATCACAAATCTAATCCCCAAAGATTATATGTGTTATATTACATATTTTTAGCGTTATTCAACTTTAAATTTTCAGAATATATTTACAATTCGGAATTTTCTTAGTATATTCATACGTATCAGCATTCTATCGTTATTAGAAAATACAATGAAAGCAAACGTATAAAAAATGCTTAACAACACAAATTCACTTTATAAAAAGGGACTAAAAGTGAATTCTTTTATTTAAGTTTTTACAACTTTTAAATCAGATGATATGCAACAAAACGTGGGAGGATTTGAATTATGGAAAAAATGAAAAAATCAGAGCAATTAATCAATCAGGATAGTCAATATTTTGCAAAACCAGGACGCATAAAATATTATCCACTAGCTATTTCTCATGGGTATGGTGCCACATTAGTAGATGTTGATGGGAATACATATATCGACTTACTTGCTAGTGCTAGTTCACAAAATGTCGGTCATGCACCTAAACAAGTAACAGAAGCGATCAAATCACAAGTAGATAAATTCATTCACTACACACCTGCTTATATGTATCATGAGCCTCTAGTAAAACTTTCAAAAAAACTTTGTGAAATTGCTCCAGGAAATTATGAAAAGCGCGTACTTTTTGGACTTTCTGGTTCAGATGCAAACGATGGTATCGTAAAACTTTCTCGCGCCTATACAGGCAGACCTTATATCATCAGTTTTGTTAATGCTTATCACGGCTCTACTTATGGTTCATTATCCATGTCTGCTATCAGTCTTAATATGAGAAAAAAATACGGTCCGATGTTACCTGGATTTTATCATATTCCTTTTCCGGATAAATACAGAGGTATGTTTGGTAGCCCAAATGTAAATACTGTGGAAGAATACTTAGCCCCCCTTAAAGAAATGTTTGAAAAATATGTACCTGCTGAAGAAGTCGCATGTATTGTTATTGAAACGATTCAAGGGGATGGTGGATTATTAGAACCAGTTGAAGGCTATTTTGAAGCATTACAAGATTTATGTAAGTCTCACGGTATTTTATTGGCTGTTGATGATATCCAACAAGGTTTAGGACGCACTGGAAAATGGAGTTCGGTGACGCATTATAATATCGAGCCCGATTTAATTACTTTTGGTAAATCTTTAGCCGGCGGATTACCGATGTCAGCCATTGTCGGTCGCGCCGAAATAATGGATACATTAGATGCCCCTGCGCATTTATTTACTACTGGTGCAAACCCAGTAAGTTGTGAAGCTGCTTTAGCCACAATTAGTATGATTGAAGATGAAAATCTGCTGCAAGGCAGTACTGATAAAGGCGCCTATGTACGTCAGCATATGGATCAATGGAAAGAACGATTTGAATCTGTTGGGGATGTTAGAGGTAAAGGATTATCTATTGGTATAGATATTGTTTCTGATAAAAAAAATAAAACGCGTGATGGTGAAGCTGCACTGAAAATTTGTAACCGTTGTTTCGATAATGGTGTTGTTATTATTGCAGTAGCTGAAAATGTACTCCGTTTCCAGCCACCCTTAGTCATAACTTATGAGGAACTAGATACAGCGTTAAATATTTTAGAATCTGCCATTGAAGACTTAGAATCTGGAAAATTAAATGATTACGACATTGCTGGTCAAGGTTGGTAATAAATGGGAGGGACAACTATGCAACAACAAATCAAAATCACAAATATCATTAAACTTAGCGGTGCTTATATCGCTTACTTAATTGGTTCTGGTTTTGCTACTGGACAAGAAGTCATGCAATTTTTTGCATCTTTTGGTGTATACGGTATATTGGGTGCTTTAGTGAGTGCAGTACTATTTTGCTTACTTGGTTCAACATTAATGATGAAGGGTTACGACCTTCAATTAAAGCAACCAGGTCGAATATTTAAGTATTATTGCGGTAACATTGTAGGAACAATTATTGAATATTTTACAATTGTTTTCATTTTTAGCATTGTAGTTATTATGATTGCTGGCACAGGCGCCGTTGTAGCAGAACAATTTCATTTACCAAATTTAGTTGGCGTCTTAGGTATGGGTGTGGTAGCAATGCTTACAGTAATTTTAGGGTTGAATAAATTAGTTGATATTATTGGTACTGTTGGCCCAATTATTGTCATTTTAACAATAGGTATTTGTTTAATTGTCTTCTTCTCAAATATCGGTAACCTATCTAATATGCTCTATTTACCTGAAAGCGCAAAAAGCTTACAACCAACCAATCATTGGTGGCAATCTGGCGGACTCTTTTTCTGTTATAACATTTTAGCTGGAAGTATTTTCTTCTCACAACTTGGCCAACAATCAAATAGTAAAAAGGAAGCTGGCGTTACAGGTATTATTGGTGGGGCGGTATTAATGTTAACGGTCATTGTGATGATTATCGCGCTACTCGTACACTCAAATCATGTATTTGATTTAGAAGTACCAGTACTTTATCTAGGTAATACCATTGCACCGTTTATCGCGCTATTGTTTTCAGTATGTATTTTATTAGGTATTTATTCTACAACTGCACCTATGTATTGGTTAGTAAAAAATGAATTTATGAAATTGGTTCCTTCAAAATTAGGCGTACTTGTCACAGTTGTACTAGGCATTATATTTATTATTTGTGGTACGTTACCTTTTGGAGAACTCGTTTCGATTATTTACCCATTCGTTGGATACGTGGGCGCCATCGTTGTAGTTATCATCTTTGTCCGTACACTATATAACTATTTTACTCAAAAACAAAAAGCATAATCCACAAATGACACGCAGTCGTTTTATTCAAACATAAAAAAGATGACGTTCTAATCACTCAAAAGAACGTCATCTTTTTATATTTTAATATCTATTGCCTAAAGCAATATTATCTATTCCCGACGTCATGACCGATTTCTACTGTTTTATCATTTTTATTATAAACTGCAGCTTGGACGCTACCAAAGTTAGGGTCATTACGTTTTTCTTCAGTTTCAAAACCTAAACTATTAAATATATCTATGTCTTGTTTACTTGTTGCGTTTTCATAAAATACCTTGCCATTATCGTTGTAAAAACGTGGTTTATCAATCGATTCTTGTAATGTTCCGTCACCACGTAAATAGTCGATAATCACTTCGTTTAATGTAGTAGGTATTTTGTTTCCTCCAGGTGTGCCAATGCCCATGTAATAATCCGGTCCAACTATAATGCTAGGTGAAGTAAATGACCGTGGTTGCTTATGCTTCTCACCATAATTTGGACTTGCAGGATCAGAAGAGAAGTTACCTAATGAATCATTCATATAAAACCCTTCTTTCATATAGTCACCTGAACCAAAGAAACTCGCTAGTGTATTGGTAGTACTTGCTATTTCTCCGTTTTTATCAACTACTACAAAATGCGTTGTACTTGTATTATCAACATTATTTGTATTGAAATCACTACTAACATTGATTTTGTTTAATTTATCTAAAATATAACCTTGAGAAAGATATTCATCATAGTCTTCATCTTGACCGTTGACAATATCTCTATTTCCATACATTAAATTTCTAGATTTTAAAATACCAGTAATATAATCTAACCGGTCATTTGATGCTGTTTGGCTATTTGTTGCTTCATCAATTTTTAAGCCTTGTAACATCAGTGTACCTCCTAAAGGATTGGATGCAGCATAAACCGTATTATTTAAATATTGTGTACTAACTGGTTCTTTTTTCTCTGTTTTATAACTTTGAAAATCTTTTTCTGTTAATTTATTATCCATTTGTTTAGAGACGCTTTTTCCTACTTTATCATAGAAATAATCTGGCCCGTTATCTCTAATACCTTTTAAGGTTTTCGCTAAAGCTGGTTGCTTGATAACATCACCTTCTCTTTTGGTTTGTGCGCCATCAAAGAAAGGTGAATCTCTATCCACATCTGAGCCATATAACTTCAAACTTCTTTCAAGTTCTGAATCTACTTCAAATCCTTCTTCAGCTAAAGGGATAACATAATTCATCACTTTCTTTTTGTCCATCTTTCCCGCTTCATTATGCGCATCATCAATACCTCGAACGAAACCTGGCACGCCAACTTGGTCCTTTTGTTTATAATTAAACGAAGAGATGTCCTTGTATTGCCACTGTTTTGGTGCTACATTTTCTTGACCATCATAAGCTAACATTGCACCTCCGCCACCAAGCCCTGAAGAGTGTGGTTCCGTAATAGCTAAAGCATAAGAAACACCCATAGAGGCATCCACTGCGTTGCCTCCATCTTTCAATATTTTTTCTCCCACACGTTTAGCAATCGGATTATTTGAAGCAACACCGTAATTTTTATCTGATGCATCATGTTGATGATCAGCGATTTTATTCTCATATAAATCATCTTTATTATAATTATCTTTTTTCGTGACTAAAAAAAACATAAAAGAAATGATAATAGTAAGGAGTAGTATTACGATGAGCGTTTTTTTATTATAAATACTCATAGTTATGCTCCTTTAGATAAATACTGATGATGCGAAGTTTTAAGTTCATTTTGTTCATAGTGATCTAAACCTTCGTTTGCTCTCGCGAATACAATTAATATTGTGATAATAAGAATGACTGTAATTATTGTAAGACTTACCCAATGATCTTTAATGTTCATATACATAACCTCCATTCTCTTTTTTCAGTTCGACGTTTTCACCTTTGATGTTATTTAATAATTTGGTTTCTTCTATCTTGTTCGGTGTAGCTTTCGTTAGCTTACCGCCTACTGATTTGATAGGCGTTACCATAAATTTTGAATGCTCACCATTCCAATTTTGCTGAACAGCTAAACCTTGTTTATTTTTTGATAAGAAATCTTCTGAAGTTACATTTCCTAAACTATAAAAAATATTTGTGTCTTTATAATTTTCAATTTCTTGAACTACGGTATTATGACCAATAATAGTATCTGCACCCGCGTCTGCTAAAGAATGTGCATATTGTTTTTGTCTTGTCGTAACAGACCTTTCATCTGTCATGCCCCAATCTACATTAACAACCACGTAATCATTGTTTTCTTTTAATTTTTTTATTATCGGTATATAGATATTGGGTTCTAAACTGATGGATGTAGTATTTTTTAACGGATCTGCGTAGTCAGATTCAATATCTGTAAAAGATACATTGGCAATTTTCTTGCCTTTTATTGTTTGTTGTACCGTTTTACTATTAATTGGATTTGAGCCATTTCCAGTTAAAAAATTATAACCATTTTGTGCTTCAACAGCTCTACTAAAATCTCTAGCAGTAATATTATCAGTAACTTGATTAATAATATTTAAACTTTTTATATTTAATCCTTTTAAAAACATTACATTTTCTAAATTTTTATGAATGTTGGTTTTTCTATCATCTGAAAAATCCGATAACTTCAAACTGGCTGTTGAATAATCACTTCCATGTAAAAGGTCTTTAATAGAACTAAAAGTATCATTTAAATCATTTTTTCTTATATGTTTATTTAATTCCACGTTACCTAAATATGTCAGTTTGATTTCTTCTCCATTTTTTTCCATAGCTTTAACAGGTACAAAATCTTGATTTTTTAAAACAAATCCTAATAAAACAAGTGCAACAAGCAATATTAAGCCGGTATATATGGAATTTCTTTTTTTATGGCGTTTTGTCCATTTCAATACACGCTCATTTATAGAAAATCGTTTGGATTGCTTCATATCTCTGCTCCTTACTAATTAATAAAGCTATAAAAGAATAAGATAACGTACGTAATACATGTTAGTAACATACATGTGGATAGGGTAATAACGACGCCTTGCTTTTGTATTGTGTTCGCAATAATACCAGGAATCACAACACCAATACCGGACATTTCAACCATTTCAAACGGTGTTATTGGATAAATTAAGTCAAATACAAATTTTAATACCATGCCTGTTAATATCATAGCAGCGAATTTTCTACGTCCATATAATATAACGAAGCGACTTATACCATGATTAACAATGAAGTATGTAATACAGCTAATGATTAAGACTGATAGTAGCATAATGGGTTGATCAAAAATGAGTGCTAGATACCCTGGAACGACTAAACCAGCAGGACTAATACCAAATTTTTCGGCAAAGATAAGACTAAGAACAATGCCTACAAATAATGAAAAATATAACTCTGAACCTATCATATTAATTTATCCCTTCTATATATTGCGCTATTTGTTTACCTGGTCCGTGAATATTACCTACACAAAATATCAATGCGTTTTTAGATTCTGTGTAAAGCGCATGTTCAACTTCTTTTATACTTTTGCCTTCAAAATTTAAATATTTTTTGTCAGGCAAATCATGCATCACTTCAGTGACCATTTGTGTGCTCTTTCCAGTACAAATTAATGTATCGAACGGTACATCTTTTACAAAGTCTTCAGCAAATTGTCGTGTTCGATCTACTCTGTCAGCACGACAATTTAAGACAATCACAATTTTTTGGTACGGGTAATTGTAAGATTCTACCTTATTTAAAATTGCTTTAGTAGACTGTGGTTCATTGGCTGCAAAAGCATTGACGTATACGTTTGTAGTTTCATTTGCATTAAAGTATTTTACTTCAACCGCGCCAACATCTGGCGGAGCGTTAAGCATACCTCTTAGCGCCGTATCACGATCAATACCTAAGGCTTCTGCCACACCCATTGCAATAGCCACATTATCTGGAAAGACAATGTACTCAAATTTTCTCAGATAGGATTCTGGTACTTCATCCTTATCAACAACGATTAACTTTGTCTTACGTCTTTTGGCAACTTTTGCAAAAAAGGGAGTGTAGTCATCTTTCATAACTATCAAATGCCCTTTATAAGGGATCGTAGCGGTAAATGCTTGAGCAACTTCATCTAATGTTGGTCCAAGCACATCCATATGATCTTCCATAACATTTACAATGACGCCAATATTAGCCTTCACCAAATCTTTTTGAAATATAATTTGATAATCAGGGTTGACAGCCATACATTCATTTACTAATGCATTCGCATTTTGTTTCACAACTTTTCTTACGATATCTCGTTGCTCACCAATATTTGCTCCTTGAGGTTTCCTGTATACAGGATATTCTCTAGGCGTAAACCAGTACATCATACGCGCGTCTGTACCAGTTGTTTTACCAATCACACGGTACTTATCTTCCCGTAAAATACTGTAAATCAAGCGGGTGATTGTTGATTTACCTCTGATGCCATTAATATTGATACGTATAGGAATCTTTGCTAATCTGTCAGAATGTCTTCGTTTTTCAACGATGCCTAACCAAAGAATGACGCCTACACAAATTATGATTAGTAGCAAACTTTGTCCCTCTTTTCCTGCTCATATTTTCAGTCGTGTACTAAAGTCATCAAGCTATTTGAAAACTTTAATTAAAAGAAATGGTTCAATATGTTATAACCTTTCAATAAAGACATAATATCATCTAGTTATTGATCTCATATTAAGTCTATAAAATATCTGTTAATTAAATGTAAAATTATATTTAATCTCCCAATAAACAGTCAAGTCCAGACTCCTGT